>NZ_JBMFWJ010000004.1:0-74925 GCF_049965395.1 Acidibrevibacterium sp. | reverse complement strand
GGTTAGATAGCCCTCTCATCCCGAAGTAGGAAGAGCGCGGCGCAGCATTCGCCTCACTTGTGGCAAAAATATCACAGTGACGCCGCCCCGCGACGCCACCAAGAGGGGCGGGCTTGGGTAAAATAAAGCGCCGCGAATCAACGACCTCCAGGCAATCTCGGGGCCAGCGGGGCGGGCGGCGCGATCATCATCCTGACGGAAATTTGCAGGGTTCTCCCTTCGTCACGCGCGTTTGCTTCACGGCGCCGGCAGCGACCACGGCAAGGCGTCGCGGCCCGGCCTGTAGCGGAGATTGCTCTGCGCCGGATTGCGGTTGACGAGATCGCGCGCATAAAGCGGGTGGCGAAGGCTGCGAACCTCGTGCTCGAGGGTGAAAAGCGGCGTGGCACTCTGCGGATCGACCAAAGTCTCGAAGCGATATTGATGCTGATCGCTCTCCTCGGTAATCAGCCCGCGCTCCCGAAGCCGCTGGTAGGGTGTCCCGAAATCATTGATATAGATCTGAATATGGTGGCCATCGAAGGGATCGAGCGGCTGGTCGGTCTCGCGGAACAACAGCGTCTGATCGGCGCCGACGCGAATCCGCGCGAAGGCCCCCTCCTCGTCATCGCCGCTCTGCGCGAGGGCGCCTATGATGTCGCGATAGAAGGCGGCGATCCCGGCGGTCGTGCCTTGCGGCACCAGGAGCGCGACATAAGCCATTCCGAGCTGGACTGCGCCGAAGGCCGGGCTCGGCTCATGACAGCGGATCCGGTTGCCCCAGGGGGAGACCGCCTCAAGATAGGTCGCGGCCTCCTGCACCGCGAAGGCGGTCCCGGCAAGATGGCCGGCAACCGCCTCAAGCCGCGCGCGAAGCGCCGCGCGGTCGGGAATGACGAGCCCCGTCACCCCGCGCAGGCGCTGCGGCGCGCCGGACGGGAGGTGAAACTGGCTCCGCCCGACATTGACCCACATATTCTCAACCCCGGTCATCAGATAAGGGTCGCGGGTGAGGCCGAGGCCGGAGACGTAAAACAACGTCGCCAAACGCTGATCCGGCACTCTGGTATTGACGTGTTCGAGATGGACGATATTGCCGAGCGTCTCGGCCGCGCGATCATACGCCATGATGTCGCATCCCCTTTTCCGCTTCCTCTCCGCGTCCTCCGGCTTTACCGATCCGGTTCCATCCGCGCCTAAGCCAAGCGCGATGCGCCCGCGCCGTCAATCATTTTCGGTGGTTCGGCTTTTGTGACGGAAGCGGGCGGATTGCCGCCGCCGCCTCCCGCGCGCCAGCGCCGCGCGCGCGGGCACCGTCGCCATCCGGTTTGGCTGGGGCAACCAGCGCATGCCAAGCGGCGCGCCGGCGCGCTGCCTGGACGCTAAGCGTTGCGGTATCGAGATAAACCGCCTGCGCCGCCTGCGCCAGGCGCGCGGCGAGCGCCGGGTCGCGGATCAGTCGGGCAACCGCCTGATACCAGGCTTCCTCGGTATTCCCGACCAGCCATCCCCCCTGACCATCGGCGAGCGAGCCGCGATAGGCGGGCACGTCGGAGGCGAGAACGGCAAGGCCGAGTGCTGCGTAATCAAGCGCCTTGATCGCCGATTTGGCGTCATTGAAGCGGCTGGCCGCGAGCGGGGCAAGGCCGAGATGCCACCCCGGCCGGCCCGCGAGCCACGCGATGAAGCCAGGATAGCTCTCGCCTCGTCCCGGCGGCGGTGCGATGCGTTGGACCCCCGGCGGCAGATCGTCATGCGTCATGCCGCAGACCTCGATCTCGACGCGTTCGCCGAAATCCTCCTTGAGGCGGGCGAGTGCCCCGGCGATGAGGCGAAAATCCGCGTCATGGGTCGTGGTCCCCATCACCAGGATGCGCAATGCCCCGCCAGCGCGCGCCGCCGGCCGCGCCTGCCAGAGCCGCTCATCGAGCCCGTTCGCAACCACCTCCACGCCCCCGCGCCGCACCCCCCGGCGTTCGGCCAGGCGATCGCGCAAAATCGGGGTGGAGACGGTCACATGATCGGCCTCCCCCACCATGCGCGCAACCGCGGCGGCGCGCGGCGCGAGCAGCGCAACCTCGGGGTGCTCGGGCGGGATCGCAAGCAGATCATCGTCGAGATCATAGACGAGACGCATGCCAAACCGCCGGCAATGCGCGCCGAGCGCCGCCGCCATGTCGAGATCGATGACGGCGTAGCGATGGGTCGCGAGCACATCCGCGCGGAGATGGAGCGCTTCCTCGGGGCTCGCGTGGGTCACGTCGATCGCGGCGGCGATCTCGGGGTGATCGAGCGGGAGCGCAAGACGGATATAGGCGCAGGGGCTCAACACGCCGCTGGCAAGGCGCTCGGGCACCAGGATGACGGCGAGCTTACCCGGCCGCCGCACATCGCGCGGCGTGATGTCGGGAGGTGTCTCGCGCCTCGCCGGGGCCGGGCGCGGCGCGGCGAGCAGCGGCGCGACATAATCGGCCTCGTAAAAATCTGCCTCCTGGCGCCTTGGCCCGGCGCGCGGCACCTGCCCGCTGACAATTTGGTCGCGAAGGGCGGCGAACGCTGCGCGCCAGGCCTCGGGCGGTGCATCCGGCGGCACCAGCCAGGTGAGCGGCCGGCCGGCGAGACGCTCGGGAAACGCGCCGATTTTCGAGGCAACGATCGGCAGACCGCTCGCGATCGCCGCGCTCAGGGTATAGCTCCAGGTCTCCGGCCATTGCGCCGGGAACCACAGCGCATGCGGGCGGAGCTTGGCGATGAGCCCCGGCAGGTCGGCCTCGGCGTATTCCCCGCTCACCGTCAGCCGTTCGGCGAGCGGCGCCGGCAGCGGCGCCTCGGGATAACCGATCAGATGCAGCTCGATCTCCGTCGCCATCGTCGCCGCCAGCGCGGCCACCGCCGGCAGCCCCTTTTGGTTCGCGAGCACGCCGATGAGCGCAACACGCAGCGCCCGCCGGCGCGCCCGCGGCGACGGCAGGGGATTGATCCGGAGAGGCCAATGCGGCCCGGTCACTCGCTCATGCGGCGCCACCACGGCACGCCCGGCGAGGCCATATCGCGCAAGACGCGACCGCACATCCTCGCTCGGACACAAAACCCGGTCGGCTTCGGCGAATAGGAACCGATAGCGCGCCCGCCACGCCAGAATGTCGCGCGCGCCGTGCGCCGGGCGGGCGGCGATGCAAGCGTTGCAAGCCGCCGGCCCCGGCTCGCCGCAATAATGGGCATCGAGCCAGGGCAGCAAATTCACCTGCGGACAGATCGTGTAATAATCATGCACCGTGAAATCGAACGGCACACCAAGCCGGCGTAGCAAGGGCGCGAGATCGGCGTCATAAAACCCCATCAGATGATGCACATGCACCCGGCGCACGGCGAAATTTTTGAGCAGGACGACGAGATCGTCGATCCGGTCGGCGGTCATGGCAAGCTTGGGATGGCCGGGAAAGCCCGGGATACTGAGCTTGAAACCACCCGCTTCGGGGTGCAGCAGCAGCAGGTTGGCACGCCCTTCGAGGCGCTCACCGAGCGCTTTGAGGTGGTGCTCGATGCCGCCGCCGAGACCATGGCTTATCATCAGGATGGTCGGCAACCCAGAGCGGTGGAACATTTCCGCACTCAGGGCAAAGCGCGCCGAATCGGCGACGCCGAAGCGCACCCAAAGGCTGATCGTGCGGGAAAAATGCGGATAGCGCTCGTTGATGCGGCGCACGCCCTCGTCGCGCGCCTCCGAGCCGCTGCCAAAGCTCACCTCGCCGGCGTGATAGATGAAGACATCGCAGGCGAGCAGATGGCGCCAGCCGCGGGCGCTGGCGCGCAGACAGAAATCGACCTCCTCGCCATAGCCATGGCCGAAATACTCGCGGTCGAAATCCCCGATCTCCTCGATCGCGGCGCGGCGGACATACATGCAGGAGCCGACGGTGACCGGAATATCCACCGCCCGCCCGACATTGACGGCGCGCGTTGCGGCATCGATCGCGGCGAAATCGAGAGGCGGGGGGAGTTCGCCGCCGTCGAGATTGGGATAGGAGCAAATCGTCGCGTTGTTGGAAAACGGCGAAACGGTGGCGATCCGCGCCCCGCTGTAAGCGTGCGCGGCGAGACGTTTGAGCCAGCCGCGTGGCACTTCGGTATCGCTGTTGAGCAGGACCACGTCCCGATCACCGGCCGCTTGGATACCGCGATTGACGGCGGCGACGAAGCCGAGATTGCGCGGCGGCCGAATGAGGCGGATCGCCCCGGTCTCGTTCAGCCGATCGAGCCAAGCCGAAAGCGCGGGCTCAGGCGAGCAATCATCGATGACGATGACATCGCCGAGTGGCGCCGCAAGGTCGGCAAGCACCGCGGCGAGACAACGCCGCGTCTCCCCCAATCCGCGATAGACCGGGATGACGACATCGACGAGAAGCCCCGGCGGCAGCGCCGGCGGCGGGCCGGGCGATGGCAGATAGGCGGCGAGATCGAAGCCGCGGGCCGTCGGGAATCCTTGCGCTGCGCCATGGGTCGCGTGGAAAAACAGCGGATTGCCTGCCGCCTCGGGATGAAGAAAGACATAATAGGCGGCATCGAAGCGCGGATGCGGGTTGCGCAGCTCACTCGCGCCGAATTGGAGATAATGGAGAAATGGCGGGATGCCGGCGGCGGCGACATCGGGGTAGGTCTGGCGATACCATTGGCTGTCGAAAAACCGGTTCGGATCGCGGCCCTCGGCGAGACCGAAGGAGAGATAATGTAAAAGCGGATCGATCCCGGTATTGGCGATATCCGGATAGTGTGACCGATACCACTCGCTGTCGAAGATCGCCCGAATGATGTCTTCGAAGGTGGTTATTCTGATCACCGGCCGGGCACCACCATCGCTTTCAGAACAAGCCCTGAAATAGGCCGGGATTTTGTGCCTTGAGGATGGGAATGGGACCATCGGTCAGGCTCTTGCCAGAGGCTTTCGCCGCCTTAATCCGCGCCGCTTCGGCGGTCGCGTCCAGCGTCTCGGGCATCGGCTGTGCGCGCGGGCGCCAGAATTCGATCACGTCGGACAGGCCGCGGGCGGTGCTGCGCTCGTCGGCAGTATTGTCGACGAGGACGCGGATGTTTTTCGGCGCCGGCGGACCGGCGGCTTTGAGCAGCGCCTCCTCGCCCGCCGAAGGCTTGGACGCCGCCGACGCGGCGAGAGCGAGCTGCGGCGCCAGCACCGCTTCCGCCTGCTGGCGCAAGCTCTGCTGCGGCGGGCCGGACGCCTCGGGATTCGGCGGGACGAGATTGTCGGTTTTCGGCATCTCGAGCGGCGTGCGCGTCGTCACCTCGAACTCGAACGGGACATCGACGAGACCGCCAAATGTCTGCGCAACATCGTTGCCGCCATGATCGCAGCCAGCGAGAGCGAAAACAGCAAGAAGAGGAAGAAATATTTTAGTCAATAAAGAAAAACCAAAGTCTTCTTTTTCTGAAGAAAAAGAAGCAAAAAAACATTTGTCTGCTGGGCAGTGCCGGCGGCGCTGCCCGCTCCGAAGAAACGGGATAAAAGTTTTTTGGTTCTTTTTTTCAAAAAAGAACAATTTTCCCAAATCCTTCACCCGGTTGTGCCCACGCTTGCAAAGTTTAGCGCCCATTTCCGATGCCGGCGAGATTTTTAGCATCGGGGCGGCGGCGCAATCCCTCCAGAAGCAGGATGGCGACGCCGCAGACGATGGCGGAGTCGGCGACATTGAAGACATACCAGGAAAAACGCCCGATATGGGCCTGGATGAAATCGACCACGGCGCCGAAACGCAGCCGATCGATGATATTGCCGACCGCGCCGCCGGCGATGGCGCCGAGCGCGCCGGCGACCAGCGCATTTTCGGCGCGGCTGAGCCAGAGGCCAAGCGCGGCGACGATGACGAGGGCGCCGAACACCAGGGCCGGGCTCGCCCAGGCGCCGAGCCCGTTCAGCATCCCGAACGTGACGCCACGGTTCCACACCAGAACGAAATTCAGCACCGGCAAAAGCACCAGCGGGCCGCGCGCGGCGATCCCGAGGCCATGCAGCACCCAGACCTTGCTCGCCTGATCGAGCGCCAGCACGATGAGGGCGACGGCGAGCCCAAGCGCGAGGCGCCGCCCCTTCATGCCGCTGCCGCGCGGCACACCAGCCCCGATTCCACGGCATCGGCGCAGCGGCGGCAGAGTTTCGGGTGCTTTTTGTTTTCGCCGACCTCTTCGAGTACTTTCCAACAACGCGCGCATTTCTGGCCGGGGGCGGAGGTCGCGCCGAAACTCAACCCGTTGGTCGAGGATGCGAATTGGACTCTTGAGACGATCAGCACATCCGCCCAGGTGTCGGCATCGAGCAGCGTCTCGCGTTCTGCCTCAGAGGGCAGAATGGCTTCGGCTTCGAGCGATGAGCGGAGTCTTCCTTCGCTGCGCTCCCTTTCTATCGAGAGTGTCGTCATTCCGCGCCACTCGCGAATTTTTTCCCATCGCGCCGCGAGCACCTCATCGCGCCACTCGGCCGGCATGTCCGGGAAAGTTTCCAGATGCACACTGGTCTCCTCGCCAAAGCGCGCGCACCAGGCTTCCTCGGCGGTGAAGCAGAGCACTGGCGCGAGCCAAGTGCAGAGCGCGCGATGGAGATGATCGAGAACGGTGCGGGCGGCGCGGCGGCGCGGGCTATCGGGCCGGTCGCAATAGAGCGAGTCTTTCCGAATATCGAAATAAAACGCCGAGAGGTCGTTTGCGCAGAAGGTATGGATTTCGGGATAGATTCCAGTCCAGTCATAGGTCTCAACGGCGCGGCGGATGCGGGTGTCGAGTTCGGTGAGGCGATGGAGGATATAGCGCTCGAGTTCCGGCATCTCGGCATACGCGACCCGCTCGTCCTCGGAGAATCCATCGAGACAGCCGAGCAGCCAACGCAGCGTGTTGCGCAGACGCCGATAAAGCTCGGCCTGCTGCTTCAAGATTTCGCGGCCGATGCGCAAATCCTCGGTGGTGTCTGACATCATCACCCAAAGGCGCAAAATATCGGCGCCATAGTCCTTCATCACCTCCTGCGGCGCCACCACATTGCCGAGCGATTTCGACATTTTCCGCCCCTGCTCGTCGAGCACGAAGCCATGCGTCAACACCGCCTTGAACGGCGCCCGCCCGCGCGTCCCCACCGATTCGAGGAGCGAGGAATGGAACCAGCCGCGATGCTGGTCGGAGCCTTCGAGATAGAGATCAGCCGGCCAGGGGAGGTGGCGCGCCTCCAGCACAAACGCATGGGTCGAGCCGCTCTCGAACCAGACATCGACGATGTCCATCACCTGCTCATACGCGGCCGGGTCGTATTTTGCGCCCAAGAATCGTTCAGGCGGCGAGGCGTACCAGGCATCGGCGCCTTCGGTCTCGAACGCGGCAACGATGCGCGTCATCACCTCGGGATCACGGAGAGGCTCGCCCGAGGCGCGATGGACGAAGACCGCGATCGGCACCCCCCAGGCGCGCTGGCGCGAGATGCACCAATCGGGGCGCGCCGCGACCATCGCGCCGATGCGGTTGCGCCCTTGCTCCGGGACAAAATGGGTTGCGGCGATCGCTTGCAGCGCTTTTTCGCGGATTTTTTCCTCGCCATCCATGCGGATGAACCATTGCGGCGTTGCGCGGAAAATCAGCGGCGCTTTCGAGCGCCAGGAATGCGGATAGGAATGAACAAACTCCTCGCGCCCCAGCAACGCGCCAGCCTTCTCTAACGCCTCGCAAACGCGATCAGCGGCTTTATAGACATGTAGGCCAGCGAACAGCGGCACCCAAGCGTTGAACGTGCCGTCCGGCCCGACGGTGTCGGGGACTTCGAGGCCGTGCTGACGGCCGAGAATGAAATCGTCATCGCCGTGGCCGGGCGCGATATGGACGAAGCCTGTGCCTTGATCGGTGGTGACGAAATCGGCTGGCAAAAGCGTCACGCGATACTCATAGCCGTGCCCGCGCAACGGGTGCGCCGCGATCAGCCCCTGGAGATCCGCGCCCTTTATCACCCGTTGCAAATGATGCTGGCTGATGCCCGTCATTTGGCAAAACTGTGGCACCAGGGCGAGCGCCACCAGCAGATGATCGCCGCGGCGCTGCGCTGAGTCCGGCGCAACCCCATCGACGCGCACCAAGGCGTAGTCGATCTCCGGCCCATACGCGATCGCGCGGTTGCCGGGCATCGTCCACGGCGTTGTCGTCCAGATCACCACCGCCGCGCCGTCCAAGTCATCCGGCGCATCGAGGAGGGGGAACCTGACCCAGATCGCTGTCGATTTATGATCGTGATACTCGATCTCGGCCTCGGCGAGCGCGGTTTTCTCGACCGGCGACCACATCACCGGGCGCAAGCCGCGATAGAGCGCGCCGTTCATGAGAAACTTGCCGATTTCGGCAACGATCGCGCTTTCTGCCGCATAATCCATGGTCGCGTAACGATGCGCGAAATCACCCTCGACGCCGAGGCGTTTGAATTCCTCGCCCTGGACCTGCATCCAATGCGCGGCATAGGCGCGGCATTCGGCGCGAAAATCGAGGATCGGGACGGCATCCTTGTCGCGGCCGGATTTGCGGTATTCCTCCTCGATCTTCCATTCGATCGGCAGACCATGACAATCCCAGCCCGGGATATAATCGGCGTCAAACCCCGCCATCTGACGGGTGCGGTTGATGACATCCTTCAGAATCTTGTTGAGCGCCGTGCCGATATGAAGATTGCCGTTGGCGTAAGGCGGCCCGTCATGGAGGATGAATTTTTTCCGCCCCGAGGAGGCCGCGCGGATTTTCTCAAAGAGCCCGATCGCTTGCCAGCGGGCGAGGATTTCCGGTTCGCGCCGCGGCAGATCGGCGCGCATCGGAAAGCCGGTGCGGGGCAGGAACACTGTTGCGCGATAATCCATCTCGCGATCGGCTTCGGGCGGGGGATTTTCGGTCATCATCGTCTCCGGGGCGCGAAACTATGCGAATGCGCTGCGATCGCGGTCAAGCGCGGCGCGGGCGGCGGCGGCATCGGCGGCGATCTGCGCCTGCAACGCCGCGAGATCGGGGAATTTGCGCTCCTCGCGGAGATAGGCGATGAGGCTGACGGATATCGTCTCGCCGTAGATATCCTCAGAAAAATCAAAAAGATGCGCTTCCAGCCGGGTTTCCGGATCGCCGCCCAATGTCGGCCGGCGGCCGAGATTGGCAACCCCCTCGAGACGCCTGCCATCGGCTAGCGCGACACGCACGGCATAGACCCCGCGCGCCGGCTCCAGCACCGGCCCGAGCGGCAGATTGGCGGTCGGGAAGCCGAGCAAGCGGCCGCGCGCATCGCCATGCGCGACGACCCCCTCGATCGCGAAGGGGCGGCCGAGAAGCGCTTGCGCCCGCTCCGGGTAGCCATCGCGCAGCAGGCGGCGGATGCGGCTCGAGGAAATCCGCCCCTCCGCGTCCGCGAGCGGCGGCACGATCGAAAGCCCGATGCCGAGCGCCTCGGCACGCGCCGCAAGCAGCGCAACATCGCCGCCACGCCGGTGGCCGAAGGCGAAATCCGGCCCGCACGCGAGATGGCGCGCAGCAATCCCCGCCGCCAGCACCTCGCCGATGAAAGCGTCCGCCGAGAGATCGCTAAACGCGCGATCGAAACGCAGTTCATAGAGCAGGCGAACCCCGTGCTCGCCGAGCAGCCGCGCCCGCAGCGCGCTCGGGGTGAGCCGGAACGGCGGATCATCGGGGCGGAAGACCTCGCGCGGATGCGGCTCGAAGGTGAGCGCCGCGAGCGGCGCATCGGGGCGGGCGGCGTGGGCGGCGGCGATGACCTGGGCATGGCCGAGATGGACGCCGTCGAAATTGCCGAGCGCGACGCTAGCGCCTCGTGCGTCCGGCGGCAGGTCACGCCAGTCATGGAAAATGCGGATCACGTCGCGTCTCTGTTCCTGAGCCATGCGAACCTCGAGCCGAAGCCGGCCGAGGCGTTTCTCTCGCCCCTTGCGGCGCGCAAGGCAAGGCCCTATTCGCCGGTCGGCGTGCTCGGCGGGAGCAAAACGCCATGGCAATCGGACGATGGCAACCCATATCGAGCGGTTGGACCGCGGCCGATCCGGCCGGAAAGGTAAGGAAGAAGAGAGGATTGGCCGGTATGCGGCGATTTTCGTGGCTGCTTCTCGGGGGTGTGTTGTTGCCGTTTGCGGCCGGCGCCCAGCCCATCGAGGGGCTTTATGTCTCCGGCGGCGCTGGCGCCAATCTTTTGATGAATCAACCACTTACCCCGTCGCCCGCGCTCGGCGCGCTCGGCGGCGGCAATCTGCAATATAATGCCGGCGCGGCGTTCGAGGGCAGCGTTGGCTACGGCTTCGGCAACGGTTTCCGCCTCGAACTCGAAGGCGACGAGATGATGAACTCGCTCTCGGCGCGGGCCGGCGCCCTGCTGCCGAGCACGGTTTCCGGCTCGACGCAGGATTATGGCTTCATGGCCAATGCCTTGTTCGATCTCGATATTGGGTCGCGTTACGTTTTCCCCTATTTCGGCGTCGGCCTCGGCTATCAATGGACCAATTTCGGCAATCTCCGGGTCACGACGCCGGCCGCCGGCAGTGATTTCACCGGCAACGGCACCGCGGGGAGCCTCGCCGGGCAGGGTATCGTCGGCCTCGCCTTCCCCGTCCCGCACGTGCCGGGGCTTTCGATCACCACCGAATACCGCTTCCTCGGCCTGATCGGACCGGAGCATTTCGGCGCGACCCTCGGGCCGATCGGCGCCGCCGGGCATGCCATCGGCACCCAGGAGGTCTCCGACAACCTCAATCAGATGTTCATGGTGGGGCTGCGTTACGCCTTCTCGGTCAAGCCGCCGCCGATCACCCCGGCTGCCGCCAGCCCGCCGCCGGCAGCCCCCGCGCCGGCGCCAGCGCGGACTTATCTCGTGTTCTTCGATTGGGATCGCGCCGACCTCAGCGACCGCGCCCGGCAAATCATCGCCGAAGCCGCCGCCAATGCCGCCCACATCGCCGAGACCCGCATCACCGTGAACGGCTACACCGACCGGAGCGGGAGCGCTCACGCCAATCAAGCGCTCTCCCTGCGCCGCGCCAACGCCGTCGCCGCCGAGCTGGTGCGTGACGGGGTCGCGAAGGACATGATCACCATCAAGGGGTTCGGCGAGACGCACCCGCTGGTCGCAACCGCCGCCGGCGTGCGCGAGCCGCAAAACCGGCGCGTCGAAATCATCATCGGCAATGCGGCGGAAGACGCGAAAAAGCCTCAGACGTAATTGGCGAGCGAGAGGCTCTGGACGCTGGCGATTAGTTTATAAGAGGCCTGAAGCTGGGTCTGCACCATGGTGAGGTTGGACAGCGTCTCCGACATATTGACATCCTGAACCGAGCTGAGCTGGGTTTGCAGCGCGGTGGTGACATTGCCGAGTGTGGTGCTGGTCGCGGTCAGGCTGTCCTGAGTCGCGCCCAGCCCCCCTTCCTCGTTGGCCATGGCGCTGATCGCGCCGCTGAGCGAGGTTTGGATGTCGCTGATCAGGCCGGTAAATCCGGTGGCGCTGGTGCTGGCAGGGGTGAGCGAGCCAACCATCGCCAGCGCATTCATGAGATCGCGCGTGTAGGATCCGGTGGTGTAAGGACCGCTTGACGTGGCATAGGTGTTGGCGCTGGCGAGCAGGCCAACCGAGGTGCTTTGGCCGGGCCCGGTCTCAACGGTCGCCTGGAAATTCGAGGTGCTTGGCGACGGGCTGAGCGGCAGCGCCGAGAGTGCGGCGGAAAACGGCGAGGTGCCGCCAGGCGGCAAAGTGTTGGAACTCGCGACACTGAGCGAGGTTGCCATGGTGGTGGCGGCGCCATTGGTCGCAAGCCCGCTCACCGCTGCTTGAATTTGGGTGAAAAATGGCGAGGAGAGGATGTTGCCGGGATTGGGCACCGGCGGATTGCTCGCGTCCTGTCCGGCGAAAATATAGTTCGTGCCGTTCTGCGTGTTGAGGAGATTGGCGACCTGCTGGAGATCGTTCTGCGCCTGCTCGGCCACTGTCGAGATCGAGGTGCCAGTGATATTGTCGAGCTGCGCGGAAATCCCGGAGGCGATCTTGCTCAACTGGTTCATCACCGTCTGGGTGATGCCGATCGTGGTATTCGCGGACGTGATGTTGGCGACATAGGTGTTGTTCTGCGCGATCTCGGCATTGAGATTGAGATCGGTCAGGGCATTGGCCCCGAGGCCGGAATAGGTCTGTGAGACATTGCCGGTCGATGCCTGCTGGGCCAGCGAATCAAGCTGGGTTTGCACCGTGCTCGCGCCCTGGACCAATTCGCCGAGCATCCCGTAAGACGAAGGCGCAAGCGCATAATTGCTGGAAATCGCGCCGCTCATCGGTCATCCCTCTCCTCAGGCATACATCAGGTCGCTTTGCAGGGTCGACCACATCGATTGGACCGTCGCCATGATTCGCGCATTGGCGCCATAGGCGTTCTGCAACTGCACCATGTTCGCCATTTCGGTGTTGATATTGACGCCAGAGGCGGATTTGAAACTCGATTGCAGGCTTGATTGCATCGCCTGGGCGTCGGTGAGATTGGTATTGGTGGTCGCGATGTCGTTCGATTGTGCGCCGATCAAGGTGGACGCGAAATCGGTGATCGTCGTGGGCGAGGAAAACGGCGCATCGAGATTGCCGAGCGCGCCCAGCCCGGTGACATGGCTCGCCGGTTGCGCGACACCCGCCTGCACGTCCGCACCAAACGTGTAATTCAGCACCCGGTTGATCAGCGTCGTGAAACCGGAAGGCCCGGTTGGCGGGTTGGGCGTGAACGCACTGGCGCCGGTCGCGCTGCCGACGATCGCATTGGTGCCGTTGGTGACCAGGGACGGGTTGGCAACCACCACCGGGTTGACCTCGATCTCGGCGGCAAAGCCGACATAGCCCGACTGCACCGGGCCGCCCGTGCTGGTCGGCACCGTGCCGCTGGCATTGGTGAATAATGTCAGGCCCTGCGCCTGAAAGCGGCTCGCGGTGTTTTGCGCAAACTCGTCGAGTTCCGCTTGATAGGTCGGGATCGTGGTATCGCGGAGGTGAATATCGGCGCCGATGCTGCCGCTGGTGATCTGGTTGGTGACATCGACCCCGTTCATCATGATGCCCGGGATCGTGCCGGGATAGATCGCGCCGGGCGCGATCGTCGCATTCGCCGTGGTCAGCGCCGCTCCCGGCCCGGTCGGCAGCACGAGGCCGTTTTGGGTTGCAACCAGGATGCTGCCATTGGCCTGCGGTATCGCTTGCGCGCCGGTCAGTTGCGAGACCGTCTGCATCGCAGCATCACGCTGATTTTGCAGATCGGCAACGCTTTGCCCCTGCGCGAGGCCGGAGATGATTTCGGTATTGAGCGTGCCGATGCTGGTGAGCGACGCGTTGAGCTGTTTGAGCGAGGAGACGATATTGTTCTGCGCGGTTTGCCCGGCGCTGGTATAGGCCTGGCTGAGCGCATTGATGCCGGCGGCGAAGCTTTGCGCGTCGCTCACCACGCTTTGCTGCAACGTCGAACTGTCTGGCGTGCCGAGCAGGGTGGAAAAGGCGTTTTGCAGCGCCCCGAGCTGGCTTGCGATATCGCCGCCCTGCCCCGGCGTGCCGAGCGCCGCATTCACCGGCTGCAACACCGTCTGCCTTTCCTGCAAGGCGCTGACTTCGCCGTTTTGCGCCCAGAGATTGGACTGGAGCTGCTGATTGACATAGCGGGTGACGGCGCCGTTGGCGACCCCCATGCCGGCGCCGCCAGCGGTCAGGCTCTGCTGGGTCTGGGTCTCGGCGGCATAGCCGGTGGTGCCGGCATTGGCGACATTCTGCGACATCACGGCGAAATTGGCGCCGATGTTGGCGATGCCGCTGTTCGCAATCATCAGCGACGTTTCAAGCCCCGTAATGCCGCTCATTGACCGTTACCTCGGCTTCACTGGATCATGTTGATCGCGGTCTGCAGCATTTGCGAGGCGGTGGTGATCGACTTCGCGTTGGCGCTATAAGCCTGCTGGGCGACGATCAATTGCGTGAACTGGGTCGCGATATCGGTGTTCGATTGTTCGATCGAGCCGACGACGAGGCCGCCGGCGCCGTTATTGTTCGGCGCCTGGCTGCTCGGGTTGCCGGAGCCGGCGGTGGCGGTGAAGGCCTGGCCATTCTGGCTTTGCAAGGCATCGGCATTGTTGAAGGTGGTGATGGGCACCTGCGCGATGGTGAGCGACTGGCCGTTATTGTAGTTGGCGACGATATTGCCCGTCGATTGGATGGAAATCCCGGTAAACGCCCCGGCCGGCACGCCGTTCTGGCTGAAATTGATCAGCGAATAGGTCGAGCCGGCATATTGGGTGACCCCATTGGCCTGGCCGAAATTGCCAAAATTCAAGGTGATCGGCTGCGTGCCGTTGCCGAAATTGGCGTTCACGGTGAGCGTCGCCGGCTGCCCGGTGGTATAGGTCGAGGCGGTGGTGCCGGCGCCAGCGGTGATTCCGCTCATGGTGCCGGGTGGCGCCGCCGCGTTGCCGGCGGTTGGCCCGAAATCCACCGTCGCGGTGCCGATCGTCGTCGTGGGCGAGTTGTTCGGCGACGAGACGGTCACATTCCATTGTCCGGGTGTTGCCGTCTGCGCCCAGTTCAGGGTCAGGGTCTGCTGCGTCCCGAGCGCGTCATAGATCTGCACCTGGGACGACATCGGCGTCCCCGCGGCCGGGGTCGCGGGCAGGTTGGCAGAAAAATCCGCGGTCGAGGTCGCGACCGGATTGAACTGCGCCTGATTAACCTGGATTGGCGCGAGCTTGTTCTGATCGGCGATGCCGGTCGTCGGATTGACTGTCCAGCCCTGCAGATATTCGCCGGCGCTGTTCACCAGATAACCCTCATTGTTCATGGTGAAATCGCCGGCGCGGGTATAATATTGCAGCGGGTTGAACGTGGTCTGGCCGTTGACATTGGTGCCATTGGCCTCGGCCACCGAAAAAAAGCCCTGGCCGGAGATCGCCATCGCCAACGGGTCCCTGCTTTGCGCGATCGTCCCTTGC
This sequence comes from Acidibrevibacterium sp., assembly GCF_049965395.1. Lineage (NCBI taxonomy): Bacteria > Pseudomonadati > Pseudomonadota > Alphaproteobacteria > Acetobacterales > Acetobacteraceae > Acidibrevibacterium > Acidibrevibacterium sp. The sequence goes on along the minus strand of NZ_JBMFWJ010000004.1, from coordinate 59,934 downwards.
ACCTCGTTCTGATAGCTCGGCAGCGCCACCACCGAGCCGGGCTCGTTCTGGGTTGCCGTGCTGTAGGTAAGGTAATCGACGAAATTGGTATTGACGCCCTTATAGCCGGTGGTCTGGCTATTGGCGATGTTCTGGCTGATATTGCCGAACGCGTCGGACTGGGAGGTGAGGCCGCTGACGGCCGTGTTCAAGGCGCCGAAGATAGACATGGTTTTCCCCTCTCGAATCCCCCGGTGGGATTTGCGGTCGGAACGGTCGCGAGAGAGAAAGCAGGAACCATGCCAAACTCAGGATGGGCGAATTTCCCGGCCGTTCCCTGAAAACCCTTCGGCGCGATGGCGGAATCCTTCGCCGCCCGGCAGGGTTGACCCGGCACGCTTTGCCGCCCGCAGCGGCTTGGGCCGGCGCGCGCCACGGCGGGGCGGCGCTCGCGCGCTATCGCGCCGTCTGGCCCAGAATTTGCGATGTTCGCCGCGGCCCCGCCGTTTCGGCCGGCCGGAGAAATGTTCGCATGCCGCTCGCTGCCTTGCTCGCGCCTTTGTCACCGACGCTTGCGCCCGGGGTCACGCTCTCGCCGACCGTGGGCGCCGCCCACACGTCTCTCGACCCGTCGGCGCCGGCGGCCGCAGCCTCCGGCTTCGCGCAACATCTGCAGCAGGCGCAAGCGCAACGCCCCGCCGCCGCCAGCACCCCGGCGCCAGCATCCGCCGCAACCACTCCCTTGCCGGCGGAGTCGCCGACCAGCGCCACCCCTGCCAAAGGTGCCAAACCTGCCACGCCCAGCCCGTCCGCCCCCCCGACCAGCGGGCCCGATGCCGCGACACCCGCCGCTGCGGCGCCGCCGGCCGCGAAACGCTCCGGCGTGCCGGCGCCGCCGCTCGTTCCCCCGCCCGCCACCGGCAAAGCCCCACCGCTGGCGGCAACGGCTGATGCGCAACCCGACGGGACGGCATCGGGATCACAGGCGGCGGGCGTGTCAGCACAGACGCCACCACCGCAAGCGGCGTCTCAAGCCCGTCCTTCCGCCGCGATACAGGCCGCGCCGGCGGCACCGCTCCCGACAGCGCCCGCCGCTTCATCAGCGGCTGCATCCGCGGCGCCATCATCGGTCAACGCCCTCTCGATCGCCGCGGCCGAGCGCTCAAGCGCCGCCGCCAGCGCGATTGTCGCCAAAAGGCGACAAAGCTACGGGGCCAAAATGGCCCTTTCGCCGGCCACGGGCGCCCCGGCCGCAGCCGGCGCGCCGCCGACCGTCATCGCCCAGCCACCGCCGAGCCCACCACCGCCGAGCCCGCCACCGACGCCCCTCGCCACGCCCACGTCGGCATCGACCCCGCACGAAATCAATAGTGCCAGTGACATTGCGTCCGGCCGAAAGCCGCGCATCGTCCTTGCCGCCGCCGCGGCCGAGACAGAGAGCATCGCCAACACCGCGACGGTCGCGGCGTCGCAAGGCGCGACGATGGACGCCACGGCCGCGCCAGCGCCCGCCACGAACACCGCGCCCGCCGCAAAACCAGCCCCGCCCGGCGCCAAAGCCGGCTCGGCCACTCTCTCCTCTGCGGCGGAAGCGGTGAGCCAGGAAGCGCCCGCCGCCGCGGCCGCCAGTTCATCGGCGGCGGCAACCGCGTCAACCCATGCCGCCGCGAGCCCACCCCAAGCGACCGCCGCGAGGACGAATGCGCCGCCATTGCCCTCGGCCAATGGCGGCGCCAGCCATGCCGCCACGATGCTCCTTGCCGCCCAGGCCAGCGCCCAGGCCAACCCCGCATCCCTCGGCCCGAACCCCGCCGCCGCGAACGGGCCGGCCGCCGCCAACCCGGCGATCACCAATCAGGTGACAAGCCAAATCGCCAATCAGCCCGCGAGCACCCTCGCCGCCTTCACCCAGGACGCGAGCGGCGCGGCGCGGCTGACGGTTCAGCTCCACCCCGAGAGCCTCGGGCAGGTGCAGATCGCGCTCGTGCAGCCGAAATCGGGGCCGACCGAGGTACAGATTCTTGCCGAGCGCCCGGCAACCCTTGCCGCCTTGGTGCAGGATCAGGGGCAGTTGCAGGCCGCGCTCGACCGCGCCGGCGTGCCGGCGAGCGGCGGGCGGGTGCTGAGTTTCCATCTCGCCCCGGCCAGCCCAATCGCGCCGGCGGGCGGGACCGCGGCAAACGCCATATCATTGAATAACCAAGGGTTTGCTGTGCCGCCAGGGGCAAGCGGGCAAGGTGCCGGCGCATTTGGCACCGGCGCCGGCGCGACGCCGGGCGGTAGCAACCCGTTCGCGAACGCCACCGGCGCGGGCTCCGGATCCGCGCCCGCCGCCGCCAACGGCTCTGGCAGCTTTCTTGCTCAATCCAGTTTCGGGGCGCAAAGCCAAGCGGGCCCCGGCGATGGGAGGGCCAGCCAGCGCCAGAGCGGCGGCACCAGCCCAGGGCAGGCCACCGCCGCGATCAGCGGCGGCGGCGAGAGGATCGCCCCCGCCGCCCTGCCGTCTTGGCTGCGCGCCGGTCTCGATATCACTGCCTGATCATGCCACCCGCGTCGCCTTCACCCCGTCGATAGGAGTTGTCACCCCCATGAGCGCCAGCGTCTCCTCCCCGCAAAATAGCAACAGCGCCGCCGCCGCTGCCGCTGCCGCGCAAGCAGTCGCCGCCAACGCCAACGCCGCCTCGGCCGCCAGCACGACGAACAGTTCGACGAGCAATCCGCTCGCCTCGCTCTCGAACAATTTCAATGATTTTCTCAACATGCTGATGACCCAGTTGCAAAACCAGGATCCCACCAGCCCGATGAACACCGACCAGTTCACCAGTGAATTGGTGCAGTTCACCGGGGTCGAGCAGCAGATCAACACCAATGGCAGCCTGACCAAGCTGATCCAGCTCACCCAGGGCGGCGAGATGCTGCAATCGTCCTCGATCGTCGGCAAAACCGTCGACGTCAACAGTAACCAGTTGCCGCTGCAAAACGGCAGCGCGACCCTCACCTACACGACGACGACCGCCGAGCCGGTCTCGATCGCGATCTATAATGGTTCGGGCCAAGAGGTGAATAGTTACTCCCTGCAATCGACGGCCGGCGCGAATACCTGGACCTGGAACGGCGCGACCAGCAGCGGCACGACCGCGCCCGATGGCGCCTATACGGTTGCGATTTTCGGTGGCGCGAACGGGGCGACGCCAACCGCGGTGCCCTTCACCGTCCAGGGCACCGTCACCGGCGTTTCCTCGCAAACCGCCGGCACCGTCGATCTGCAAATGGGCGGGGTTTCGACCAGCGTCGGCAATATCCAGCAGGTCGTGAACTGAGCGGCGGGCGGCGCGCCTTAGCCCGCGGGCGCGATCGGCACCAGGGTGATGCGTTTGCCCGCGGCGCCGAGCGCAACCCGCCCCGCCTTGAGCGCCAGCGCCGCCTCGCCGAAGACCTCCCGGCGCCAGCCATGGAGGGCTGGGATGTCCGGCGCGTCCTCGGCGGCGAGGCGCTCGATCTCCTCGCTGGAGGCAAGCAAGCGCGGTGCGACACGATGCTCCTCGCTGCGTGCCGCGAGCAGAACCTTCAGCAAAGCCACCAGGCCCGGGGACGGACGCGGCCCTTCGCGCACGCGCGGTGGTTCGGGGAGGGCAGACTCAGGCAGGGCACGGGTCGCGGCGATGACCTCGAGCAGGCTCTGGCCGGTTTTCCCCTCCGCGAACCCTTTGGAGACGCCGCGCGCACGCGCCAGCGCCTCCGCCGTTTCCGGCGCGGAGGCGGCGATTTCCATCAGCGTCTCGTCTTTCAGCAGGCGCGGGCGCGGGATATTGATGCGCTGCGCCTCTCGCTCGCGCCAGGCCGCGAGTGCGCGCAGCATGGCAAGAAAACGGCGATTGCCGCTCCGCGGACGAAGCCGCTCCCAAGCGGTTTCGGGGTCGGCGCGATAGGCCGCGGGGTCGACGAGCGCCGCCATCTCCTCGGCAACCCACGCCTCCCGCCCCTCGCGGGCGAGCCGCGCCGCAAGACGCTCATAGACCGTGCGCAAATGGGTGACGTCGGCGGCGGCATAGGCGATCTGCGCCGGCGATAGCGGCCGCACCGACCAATCACTGAAGCGGTGCGACTTGTCGATCTGGCCATCGCCGAGGGCGGCGACCAGCGCCTCGTAGCCGACCTGATCACCGAAGCCAGCGACCATAGCAGCGATTTGCGTATCGAAAAGCGGGGTCGGTACGGCGCCGAACTTGAGCACGAAAATCTCGATATCCTGGCGCCCGGCATGCACCACCTTCAACACCGCAGGGTCGGCGAGCAGGGCGCCGAGCGGCGCGAGATCGATCCCCTCGGCCTCGGCATCGATGATCGCGACCTCGTGCGTGCCGGCGACCTGAACGATGCAGAGTTCCGGCCAGTAGGTGCGTTCGCGCATGAACTCGGTATCGATCGTCACGAAACGCTCGCCGTGCAGGCGTGCGCAGAACACGGCGAGGTCTGCCGTCGTCGTGATCAAATGCGGGGCGGGGAAATCGGGGCGAGAGGAGCGCGACATCGCGCCCCCTCTACACGAGCCCGGCGCCCCGGAAAAGCCCGCTTGGCGGCGGGGCTTGACAGGGGCGCGGACGCTGGCTTGTCTGCCGCGCCCATCCGCCCCTTTTCGCCCCGCCCCGCCGAGGCCGAGGATCGCCATCATGCATGTCTATCGCAGCCACCATTGCGCCGAACTCAGCGCGAGCCACATCGGCGAGGTCGCCCGGCTGTCCGGCTGGGTGCATGCCAAGCGCGACCATGGCGGCCTCTTATTCCTCGATCTCCGTGACCATTTCGGCCTGACGCAGTGCGTCATCGCGCAAGATAGCCCGGTCTTCGCCGAGGCCGAGCGGCTGCGGGTCGAGAGCGTGATCACCGTCACCGGCGAGGTGGTGGCGCGCGCGCCGGGCACGGTCAACCCGAAGCTTGCGACCGGCGCGATCGAGCTACGCGTCGCGGCGCTCGAAGTGCAATCGGCCGCCGATGTGCTGCCGATCCAGGTCGCCGGGGATGGGCAATATCCGGATGACCTGCGCCTCAAATATCGGTTCCTCGATCTGCGGCGCGAGCGCGTCCATCGCAACATCTTGCTCCGCAGCCAGGTCATTACCTCGATCCGCCGGCGGATGATCGAACGCGGCTTCACCGAGTTCCAGACCCCGATCCTCACCGCCTCGTCGCCCGAGGGCGCGCGCGACTTTTTGGTGCCGGCACGGCTGCATCCCGGCAAATTCTACGCTCTCCCGCAAGCGCCGCAGCAATTCAAGCAGCTCTGCATGGTTGCCGGCTTCGATCGCTATTTTCAGATCGCGCCCTGTTTCCGCGATGAAGCCTCGCGCGCCGACCGCTCCCCGGGCGAGTTCTATCAGCTCGATTTCGAGATGAGCTTTGTCACGCAAGAGGACGTGTTCGCCGCGATCGAGCCGGTGATCGCTGGCGTCTTCGAAGAATTCGCCGCCGGCCGCGCCGTCACGCCGGCGCCATTTCCGCGCATCCCCTATGACGAGGCGCTGCTCGCGTTTGGCTCCGATAAGCCCGATTTGCGCAACCCGCTGCGGATCCGGGACGTCACGGCCGAGTTCACGGGCTCCGGGTTCGGCTTGTTTGCCAAGATCGCGGCGCAAGGCGGTATCGTGCGCGCCATTGCGGCGCCGGGGGCGGCGGCGCGGCCGCGCTCGTTCTACGATAAATTGAACGAGTGGGCACGCGCCGAGGGCGCCGGCGGGCTCGGCTATCTCGTTTTCGAGGCTGACGGCGCCAAGGGGCCGATCGCGCGCAACCTTGAGCCCGAGCGCGCGCAGGCGATCCGCGCGTTGTGCGGCGCGGCCCCGGGGGATGCGGTGTTTTTTGCCGCAGGCAGCCGGGCGGAGACGGAAAAATTCGCGGGCCAGGTGCGCACGCGCCTCGGCGCCGACCTCGATCTCTGCGAGAAAAGCGCCTTTCGCTTTTGCTGGATCACCGATTTCCCGATGTATGAGCGCAATGAAGAGACCGGTGAGATCGATTTCAGCCACAACCCGTTCAGCATGCCGCAAGGCGGGCTTGCCGCGCTGGAGAACACGGATCCGCTGACGATCAAGGCCTATCAATACGATATCGTCTGCAACGGCATCGAGCTGTCGTCGGGCGCGATCCGCAACCATCGCGCCGATATCATGCTCAAGGCCTTCGCGATCGCGGGCTACGGTGCGGATGTGGTGGAGGCGCGGTTCGGCGGCATGCTCAACGCCTTCCGCTATGGCGCGCCGCCGCATGGCGGGGCGGCGCCGGGGATCGACCGCATCGTCATGCTGCTCGCCGACGAGCCCAATATCCGCGAGGTCATCCTGTTCCCGCTCAACCAGCAGGGCGAGGATCTGATGATGGGCGCGCCAGCCGAAGTGGCGCCGGCACGGCTGCGCGAATTGTCGCTCCGGCTCGATCTGCCGCCGCGAAAAACGGGCTCGTGAGCGGTGCCGGCAACGCGGTGGCTAGCGAAGGTGCCAAGGCACCCCTAATGTCATCAGACCGTATGCGGAGTGCCACGCGCATGAAACCTTGGCTTCTGGCCATTGCGGCCGCGCTTTGTCTGATCACGCTGCCTTGGGCGGCCTTTGCCGAGCCGCCGATGCCGCTGACGCCGGCTGCCGATAACCCGGCGGCGCATCTCGGCGAGCCGACGGCCGCGAAAATCGCCGCCGGACTTGCCGCCCATCGCGCCTTTTACAAGCTGACCCTCGATACCAGCCATGGCGGCGACGTCATCGCGGCGACCGGCACGATGAGCTATGAGGTCATGGATGCCTGCGATGGCTGGGCGGTGCAGCAGCGCCTCGACATGACCATCACCAACCGCGACGGCCAGGATGTCCGCATGGTGTCCGATTACGCCACCTGGGAATCGAAAGATGGTCTTAGAATGCGTTTCCGCATGCGCCAGACCACCGACGCCGCGACCACCGAGGTGACCTCCGGCGAGGCGTCCGTCGATCATCCCGGCGGCGCCGGCGAGGTGCGCTATTCGCTGCCCAAGGTAAACGTGCAGAAACTCCCCGCCGGCACGCTGTTCCCGATGTGGCATACCGCGACCATCATCGCCGCCGCCGAACAGGGCAAGAAGGTGCTCGCCCTGCCGCTGTTCGATGGCACCGGCGATACCGGGGCGCAGGATACCTCGGTGGTGATCACCTCATGGCACAAGCCCGAGCCGTTCCGCTTCGCGCCGCTGGCGGCGCTGCCGAGCGGGACTGTGCATGTGGCGTTTTTCGACCGCACCCCGGATGCGTCCGAGCCGGATTACGAGGTCGGCATGCATTATTGGGAAAACGGCGTCGCCGATCAGTTGAACATGGATTTCGGCGATTTCGTGATGCAGGGGAAGCTCGATCAATTCAAGCTTGCGCCCCCGCATCATTGCTGACCGGCGGAAGGGGGCTTGCCGGTCTTGACCGGGCGTGGTTACCTCATCGCCGCAAGACACAAAATCGGGGAGGTCGAGGATGATCAAGGTCAGCGTTCTTTATCCGCATGGCGAAAACAAGCGTTTCGACATGCAGTATTACGCAACCAAGCATATCCCGATGGTGCAAGGAAAGCTTGGCGCCGCCCTCAAGAAAACCGAAATCGATGAGGGCCTCGCCGGCGGCACGCCGGGCGCGCCGCCCGCTTTCGTCGGCGCCGCCCATCTCTATTTCGACAGCGTCGACGCCTTCCAAGCGGCGTTTCATCCCCACGCGAAAGAGATCATGGCCGACATCCCAAACTATACCGACATCGCGCCGACCATCCAGATCAGCGCCGTGCGGTCATGACAGGCCATGCGAAACGATTTGCCACGGCGCAGCGACTGACCCACGGATAAAAAAGTTTTTGGTTCTTTTTTTCAAAAAGAACCTCTTTCTTGCACTTTATTCTGGCGCGGATTGCGCCGCAAAGGGCAAAGGCGCGAGCGCTACCCCGGTGAGCCCCCGATGCGTAGGCCGAGAGCGGCGCCGAGGGCGATGATCGCGAGCACCAGAGCGGCGATGGCGCCATAGCGGAAATCGCCCTCGCCGACGAATACGATCAGCATCAGCAAAACGCGCAGCACCGGCAGCAGAAGAAAAATCGCGATCCCGGCGGTGATCAGAGTAACGCCCGCCGCGCGGCCGTCGATCAGCGTCAGCCCAAAGCCGAGGAGAATGATCGCGCTCGCAAGCCACGTGCCGAGTGTCAGCGTCCGCGCGAGCAAGGGCTCGAGGCGGGGATGGCGGCCGGATCTGCCGCCCATCACGCCTGCCCCCGGAAGTTGACCCCGAAGGCCGCAAGCAGCATTTGCACCGCGAGGATAAGCAGCACCCCGACGAAAACCAACCGCAGCCTGTCGCCCGAGACCGCAATCAGAAAGCGCGCTCCGAGTGCTGCGCCGATGACCGAGCCGACCGCGATCGGGCCAGCGATCACGGGATCGATATCGCCGCGCGCGAAATAAGCGACGCCGCTTGCCGCCGCGGTGACGCCGATCATGAAATTGGAGGTCGCCGAGGAGACTTTGATGGGAAGGCGCAGAGCGGTATCCATCGCGGGAATCTTGAGAACGCCGCTGCCAATCCCAAGCAGCGCCGAAACCAGCCCGGCGCCGAACATCAGCACGAGGGCCAACGGCAACCGCCCGACGCGATAGGCGATCTCATCGCCACCCGCCTGATCGGGATAGCTCGCGTGAAGATCAAGACGCGAGGCCCAATCGCGCCCGTCGCCATTGGCTGCGGCTGTCGCTTTCTCGCGGCGCCTTGCCATCATCTGTCGCGCCGACAGCAGCAGGATGAACGCGAACAAAAAAAACAGCGCCGGGATCGGAAACACGCCGATCAGCAAAACCCCGGCCAGCGCCCCGGCGGTCGTCGCCGTTTCCAAAACCAACGCGACGCGCAAATTGGTCAGGCCGGCGCGGAGAAAGGCCGCCGCACTCCCGGTCGAACAGGCAATCACCGAGACGATGCTGGCGGCGATGGCGGTATGAATGCCAACCCCGGCGAAGAGTGTGAGCAGGGGCACGATAAAAATGCCGCTCGCCATGCCAAGCGCGCCGCCGAGGGCGCTGGCGCCGGCGGCGAGCGCGAACAGCAATGCGGAGAATGCGAGCGTCATGGCGTGCTCTCAAGGCTCCTCAAACGCCCCTCGCGTGCACGCTTATTTGCTGTTTTGTCAACCGATTCGCCGAGGCGCTTGCCCAGGCGGCGCCCAGGCGGCATCCTCGCCTCATGCCATCTCACCCTTGGCGCCCTCGCCACGGAGATCATTCCCGATGAACCCACCGTTCGACACGCCTGATCTTGGCTTGGAAAAATTCGCCCTCGGCCAGCCCGTGCCCCGCCTTGAAGACCCCAGCCTGCTGCGCGGTGAAGGCCGCTATAGCGATGATCTCGCGTGCGCCGGGCAGCTCTACGCGGTGATGCTGCGCAGCCGCCACGCCCATGGCCAGATCACGGCGATCGATCTCGAGGCGGCGCGCGCCATGCCCGGCGTTCACCTGATCGTGACCGGCGCGATGCTGCGCGAAGCCGGGATCGGGCGCATCCCGCAAGGGTTCCAGCAGCCGGGGAGTGACGCGGCGCCGCTGATCTCGCCCGCTTACCCGCCGCTCGCGAGCGATCGCGTGCGCTATGTCGGCGAGCCGGTCGCCTGCGTCGTCGCCGAGAGCGTGGCACAGGCGAAAGACGCACTGGAAGCGATCCTGCTTGAGATCGAGCCGCTGCCCGCGGTCACCACGGCGCGCGAGGCGGCCGCCGCCGGCGCGCCGCAGCTCCATGAGAGTGCCCCGGGCAATATCGCGCTTCGTTATCATTATGGCGATCGCGAGCAGGTCGCGGCGGCGTTCGCGCGGGCGGCGCATGTGACGAGCCTCGATCTCCGCAATAACCGCATCGTTGTCTGCCCGATGGAGCCGCGCAGCGCGATCGGCGAATACGATGCCCAATCTGGCCGTTTCACGCTCCATGTCGGCTGCCAAGGTGTCTTTGGCTTGCGCGCGGCGCTGGCCGAGGTCATGGCCGTCGGCGTCGAGAAAATCCATGTGTTGACTGGCCATGTCGGCGGCTCGTTCGGGATGAAAGCGGGCTGCTACCCGGAATATCCGGTGCTGCTCGAGGCCGCGCGACGCCTCGGCCGGCCGGTGAAATGGACCGATGAACGCAGCGAGAGCTTCCTTTCGGACAGCCACGGCCGCGACCACGAAATGCACGCCGAACTGGCACTCGATGCCGCGGGCAAGATCCTCGCCGTCCGCCTCACGGGCTTTGGCAATGCCGGCGCCTTCCTCACCAACGCCGCGACCGTGCCGCCGACCGCCAATGCCGCCAAAAACATCGTTGGCGTCTATGCGACCCCGTTGATCGAGATCGACACCGCGTGTGTGTTCACCAACACGACGCCGGTCGGCCCCTATCGCGGCGCCGGGCGGCCGGAGGGGAACTACTATATCGAGCGATTGATCGAGACCGCGGCCGTGGAAATGGGCATCGACCCCATCGAACTCCGCCGCCGCAACCTGATCCGCCCCGAGGCGATGCCCTATGCCGCGCCGAGCAGCATGACCTATGACAGCGGCGAATTTCCAGCGGTTCTGGATCAGGCCCTGGCCCGCGCCGACTGGGACGGGTTTGCCGCGCGCCGCGCCGAAAGTGCCGCGCGCGGGCTCTTGCGCGGGCGCGGGATTGGGCATTATCTCGAAGTCACGGCGCCGCCATCGCGCGAGATGGGCGGCATCCGCTTCGACGCCGATGGCGGCGTCACGATCATCACCGGCACCCTCGATTACGGCCAAGGTCATCGCACGCCGTTCGCCCAGGTGCTGGCTTCCAAGCTCGGCATCCCGATCGATCGGGTCCGGCTGCTGCAGGGTGACAGCGACGCGCTGATCGCCGGTGGCGGCACGGGCGGGTCGAAATCACTGATGGCGAGCGGGGCGGCAATCCTCGAAGCAAGCGATCTGGTGATCGCGCGCGGCAAGAAGGCGGCGGCCTATTTGCTCGAAGCCGCCGAGGCGGACATCGAATTCGCGATTGGCCCAGGCGGCGGCCGTTTCGCCATCGCCGGGACCGACCGCGCGATCTCGCTCCTTGACCTCGCCGCGCGCTTGCGCGAAAGCCCGCCGCCCGAGGACGTGCCGGCGAGCCTCGATGTGCGCCACATCCATCAAGGCGCCCCCTCGGCCTTCCCCAATGGCTGCCACATCGCCGAAGTCGAGATCGACCCCGAAACCGGGTGCGTGCGGGTTGCGCGCTATACCGCGGTCAATGATTTCGGCACCGTGGTCAATCCGCTTCTGGTCGCGGGGCAGGTGCAGGGCGGGATCGCCCAGGGGATCGGCCAGGCGCTGATGGAGGCAACGCAGTACGACAGCGAGGGCCAGCCGCTCACCGGCAGCTACATGGATTACGCCCTGCCGCGCGCCGGCGATCTCGTTGCTATCGACAATGGTTTTCACCCGGTGCCGGCGCGGACCAACCTGCTCGGCGCCAAGGGGTGCGGCGAGGCGGGCTGCGCCGGGGCGCTGCCGGCGGTGATGAACGCGGTCATCGATGCGCTGCGCTCGCGCGGCATCCATCACCTCGACATGCCGGCGACCCCGGAGCGGGTTTTCGCCGCCCTCAATGGCGGGTCGCCGGCAGGCTGATCCGGCTTGCCGCGCGGGCCAGCGGCGCCTCTGGTTCTTTTTTTGACTGGCCCGGCGCCCTTCCCGCCCCCATATAAGGGAGCCTTTCGCCCGAGGGAGGGATCGGTTGGACGCGACACTGACCCTGGTTGATCTCGCCGGCCTGATCGCCCTCCTGCTCTGGGGGGTGCATATGGTGCAAACCGGGGTGCAGCGCGCCTTTGGGCCCTCGTTGCGGCGGTTTCTCGGGATCGCGCTGGCGCGTCGGCCGGCCGCCTTCCTCGCCGGGCTCGGCATCACCGCGATTTTGCAAAGCAGCACCGCAACCGGGCTGATGGTCGCCTCCTTCGCCGCCGAAGGCATGCTGGCGCTGGTTCCCGGCCTTGCGGTGATGCTCGGCGCCAATGTCGGGACGACGCTGATCGTCCAAGTGCTCTCGTTCGATGTCTCGCGCATCGCGACCTTGTTCATCCTCGCCGGCGTGATCGCCTTTCGCCGTGGCGGCGCGAGCCAGGTGCGCGATCTCGGGCGGGTTGGCATCGGACTCGGGCTCATGCTGCTGGCGCTTCATCTCCTGCTTCAGGTGATCACGCCCTATGAGGACGTCTCCAGCCTCCGGCTGCTGCTCGGGGCTCTCACCACGCAGCCGCTGATGGACGTCTTGCTCGCGGCCTTGCTCACCTGGGCGGCGCATTCCTCGGTCGCCGTGGTGCTGGTGATCATGTCGTTTGCGGCGCGCGGGGTGGTGCCGCCGGATGCCGCCTTCGCGCTCGTGCTCGGCGCCAATCTCGGCACCGCGATCAATCCGCTGCTCGAAGGGAGCGCCGGCGACGATCCGGCGGCGCGGCGGCTGCCGATGGGCAATTTGCTCAACCGCGTCGCCGGCGTCATCGTCGCCTTGCTGCTGCTCGGCCCGATCGGGCGGTCGCTGGTGGTGCTGGAGCCGGACCCGGCGCGCGCCGTCGCCGATTTCCACACCGCGTTCAATCTCGTTCTCGCGCTCATTTTCTTCCCGGCCCTCACCCCCTATGCGCGGCTCTTGGCGTGGCTGCTGCCCTCGCGCGTCGCCGCAATCGATCCCGGGCGGCCGCTCTATCTCGACGCCGCCGCGCGTGAGACGCCGACGATCGCCATCGCCGCCGCCGCGCGCGAAGCGCTGCGCATGGCGGACGTGCTGGAGACCATGCTCGCCGGCGCGCGTGCCGCCCTGATCGGCGGCGACCGGCGGCGGGTCGGCGAGACGCGGCGGCTCGATGACGTGCTGGATCGGCTGAACGCCGCGATCAAAGCCTATCTCACCCTGCTCGATCCCGAATCGATGAGCGAGGCGGATCATCAGCGTCTCGCGCAGGTGCTCGCCTTCACCACCCATCTCGAAAACGCCGGCGATGTCGTGGACAAAAACCTCCTCGCCCATGCCGCCAAGCGCATCAAGCGCGGCATCGCGTTTTCGCCCGAGGGCGGGGCCGAACTCGATCAGATGTTCGCCCGGCTGGTGAAGAATTTGCGCACCGCTGCCTCGGTCTTTCTCTCCGGCGATCTTGCGACCGCGCGCCTGTTGGCCGCGGAAAAGGAGGCGCTCCGCGATCTCGAGGCGCGGGCGACGGCGGCGCATTTCGCGCGCCTGCGCGCGGGGCGAATCGACAGCACCGAGACCAGCACGCTGCATCTCGACGTTTTGCGGGACCTTCTGCGGATAAACACCCATTTCGTCGCCGCCGCCGCCTATCCGGTCTTGGAGGAGCAGGGCGCATTGCTCCCGAGCCGGTTGCGGCCGAACGACGAAACCGCCCTGAAAGAGGCCGCGGGCGACTCGCAGGAAATCCAGCAAATCGACCAGACATCCCAGGGGTAGTGGTAATCGGCGATTAACCAATCAAGATATAGATTGACGCGGCCGAATTTTACGGCAGGATAGGGGCTCAGCCGATCGCAGCCAAAGAGGGAAAAGCCGTGCTCGACATCGATATTCAATTGCCCGGGCGCCAGCAGATCCATGTCGATCGTGGTCGCGACGCGTTGCTGACCGATTTCGGCCGCGCGACGCTTGATGATCGCTATCTGCTCCCGGGCGAGGGCTATCAGGATCTCTTCGCCCGCGTTGCAAGCTATTACGGCGACGATCAGGGGCATGCGCAGCGGCTTTACGACTATATGAGCCGGCTCTGGTTCATGCCGGCAACGCCGGTGCTCTCCAATGGCGGCACGGCGCGCGGTTTGCCGATTTCCTGCTTCCTGAACGAGGCGTCCGACAGTCTGGAGGGCATCGTCGGGCTCTGGAACGAGAATGTCTGGCTCGCCTCCAAGGGTGGCGGCATCGGCAGTTACTGGGGCAATCTGCGCTCGATCGGCGAAAAAGTCGGCCAGAACGGCAAGACCTCCGGCGTCATCCCATTCATCCGGGTGATGGACAGCCTGACGCTGGCGATCTCGCAAGGCAGCCTCCGGCGCGGCTCGGCGGCGGTCTATTTGCCGGTCTCGCACCCAGAGATCGAGGAATTCGTCGAAATCCGCCGCCCGACCGGCGGCGATCCGAATCGCAAGGCGCTCAATCTCCATCACGGCATCCTGGTTTCGGACGCGTTCATGCGCGCCGTCGAGGCGGATGAGCCCTGGGCGCTGGTCTCACCGAAGGATGGCGCGGTGGTGCGCAGCATCTCCGCTCGCGCGCTCTGGATCAGGATTCTGACCGCCCGTGTCGAGACCGGGGAGCCGTATCTGATCTTCTCCGACCAGGTGAACCGCCTTCGCCCCGAGCATCAGAAACTCGCCGGGCTCGAGGTCAAAACCTCCAATCTCTGCTCGGAGATCACGCTGCCGACCGGGATCGACCAGCACGGCCGCCAGCGCACCGCGGTCTGCTGCCTGTCTTCGGTCAATCTCGAGCACTGGTTCGCGTGGAAGGATCATCCCCTCTTCATCGAGGATGTGATGCGCTTTCTCGACAATGTCCTGCAGGATTTCATCGACCGCGCGCCGGAAGGCATGGAACGCGCCAAATATTCGGCGATGCGCGAGCGTTCGGTCGGGCTCGGGGTGATGGGTTTCCACTCCTTCCTGCAGGCACAGCACGTGCCATTCGAAAGCGTCATCGCCAAGGTCTGGAACAAGCGCATGTTCCAGCATCTCCGCACCCAGGCGGATGCCGCGTCGCGGCTGCTCGCCGAAGAGCGCGGCCCCTGCCCCGACGCCGCCGACTATGGCTTCTCCGAGCGCTTCTCGAACAAGATCGCGATCGCGCCCACCGCCTCGATCTCGATCATCGCCGGCAATGCGAGCCCTGGGATCGAGCCGATCGCCGCCAATGTCTTTCTCCAGAAGACGCTGTCCGGCAGTTTTACTGTGCGCAACCGCCATCTCCAGGCCCTGCTCGCGGAAAAGGGGATGGACAACGATGCCGTGTGGTCCTCGATCACGCTCAACAAGGGCAGCGTGCAGCATCTCGATTTCCTTACCGAGCACGAAAAGGCGGTGTTCAAGACCGCGTTCGAACTCGATCAGCGTTGGGTGATCGAACACGCCGCCGACCGCACGCCGTTCGTTTGCCAGAGCCAGTCGGTCAACGTTTTCCTCCCCGCCAATGTGCATAAACGCGATCTACACCAGATTCATCTGTTGGCGTGGAAACGCGGTCTCAAATCCCTCTATTACTGCCGCAGCCTCTCGATCCAGCGCGCCGATAATGTGAGCGAGAAAGCGATCCGCCCGGAGGAGGCGCCGGCCGGGGCTGCGCCGGCGATGGCCGCACCGCCGCCAGCCGCGCGGGTCGCCGATTATGAGGAATGTCTCGCCTGCCAGTAAGATAACCGCGGATTTCGGCGGGCGCGGGAGACAAAGCCGGGAGGCTCGCGATGACAGGTTTCCTTCGCGTGGTTTTGATCGCGTGCCTCATCCTCGCCGCTTGCCACTCTCAAACCACGCCACCACGTGTGGACCAGAAGCCGCCAGGGGCGATGCCCCCGCTTCACGGCATGTAACGCGAGGAGGATGTTCCATGAGATCGCTGCTCTGGGCCACGTTCATGCTGGTCGGTCTCGCGGCGTGCCATCCGTCTCCGACGACGCAATCCCAGGAGCAGCAGCCTGTGCCGGGCCAGATGCCGCGAATGGGTTATTGATCGTCGGCGCATGCGCGCCGGCAAAAATGGGAGAGCAAGGATGAAATTTTTTCTCTGGGCGGCGATGCTGGCGTCCCTCGGCGTGACACTCGGCTGCGCCAACCGCAACCAGCCGGTGGTGCAGGACAATGAAACCATGCAGCAGCATATGGGTTACTGACAGGGCATAAGAAATCTTGGGCCGCGTCGCCATGCACGGCCTATCCCGGCCAGGAGCGTATGAGGCGCGGCGGAGAGAGGCAGCATCGCCCATCGCATGGTGATAATCTGCAATCCGATAACGACCTTCGGCCCGCCCGAGTCAATTCCTGTCGCTCGCTGCCGGCACGGAGTGCTGGAATTTTACTAGTCTGGCGCAAGCCCGGCAAAACGCGCGGCGCAGGTGAGGAATTTGGCGCCGCCATCCCCCGCCGGCGGCAGCGCCAGCGCCGGCAAGCCGCGCACATGGCCGCTCGCGCTCAGCGTGCCGCCGGCGAGCAGGGTTCGCGCCTCGGCCAGCGTCGTTTCGTTCAGCGGCAATTCGGTGTCGACGACGCGCGGCGCCTCGAGGGCTGCTGGGATCGTCCAGCCACCGCCGTCGGTTGCGACGAAATGCAACGTCGCCGCCAGACCCGGCGGGCGCGGCGCCAGCGGGTGCGCGGTGTTCGAGAAGGTGAAGCTCATGCCGCCGCCGCGCTCGGCGACCAGGGTGAGGGCCGCGGGATCATCCTCCTCCTCGGGAAAGGCGGCGCGCGCGGTGCAGCGCTCGGGTGTCGCGTCGAACCGCCAGGTGGCGGCGCTGGCGCGCGGCGCCGCCGGCGGTGGCGCTTGGGTCGCGCAGGCGGCAAGGAGTGCGAGCAGCGGCAGGGCGGCCAATCGTTGCCCGAGACGAGTTTTTGTCGGCAACGTTTTTTGGCTCTTTTTTTCACAAAAGACCATTCTTTCTTCCCTCATCCGACCGCGGCAAGCAGGCTGAGCACGCAGCAGGCCGCGACCGCCGCGACCGCCCCATAAATATCTCCGGTATAACCGCCGAGCCGCCGCGCCGCGAGCCCGGCGACGACGAAGAGCGCCAACGCCGCGATGAGCGCGACGCCAAGCGCCCGCCCCGGCCCGAGCAGCGTGAGCGCGAGCGCGCCGGCAAGCCCGACCCCGACGAGGCTCGCCCCCGCCGGCAGCCGGCCGAGCCCAGCGCCGAGCCCGTCCCGCCGTGCCGGCGCGAGCAGGAAGGGAACACCGACCATCGCCGCGCGCGCGGCCGCGCCGGCCACCATCATGGCGGCCAGAACCGCGCCCGCGCCCCCCATCGCCGCAATCGCCGCGATCGCGCTCGCGCGAATACCGAGCGCCAAGATCAACGCCAGCGCGCCGAAGACGCCGATCCTCGAATCACGCAGGATTTCGAGCCGGCGCGCGGGGCTCGCTTCGGCCCCGAGCGCATCGGCGCTATCGGCGAGCCCATCCTCGTGCAGGCCGCCGGCAACCCAGATCTCCGCCGCTAGCGCCCAGAACGCGGCGAGCCATAGCGGCAGATGCAGGGTGGCGGCGAGCACGTATGCGAGACCCCCGATCGCCCCGAGCAACGCGCCGACCGGCGGAAACGCCCAGGCGATGCGCGGCGTCACCGCCCCGCCGCCGGCCGGAAGCCGCGACAGCATGGCGAGCGCCGTTCGGAAATCGCCGATCAGGTCAGATTTTGTCGGCAACGCCCGCCTCGGCGAAGGTCGCCATGCCGGCATGGCAGGCGCAAGCGGCGCGGAGCAGCGGCACCGCGAGCGCCGCGCCCGATCCCTCGCCGAGCCGCATGCCGAAATCGAGCAGCGGCCGTTGCCCCAAAGCCTCGACCAGCAGCCGATGCCCGGCCTCGGCGGAGGCGTGGGCGATCAACGTGTGATCGAGGGCACGCGGGTTGAGGCGGGCGAGTGGTGCCACAGCGGCGGTGACGACGAAGCCGTCGAGCAGCACCGGCACGCCATGCGCGCGCGCCGCCAGCACCGCGCCGAGAATGGCCGCGAGCTCGCGCCCGCCAAGCGTGCGCGCCACCGCCAGCGGATCGCCGAGATCGTCAGCGTGGCGGGCGAGTGCTGCGTCGATCACGGCGCGCTTTCGCGCCAGACCCGCCTCATCGACACCGGCGCCACGCCCGGCCCAGCGCGCGCCGCCACCGCCGAGCAGAGCGGCGGCGATCGCCGCGGCGGCGGTGGTATTGCCGATCCCCATCTCGCCGAGACAGATCAAATCGGCGTCCGGGGCGACCGCCGCCATCCCGGCGCCGACGGCGGCAAGAAATTCCGCCTCGTCCATCGCCGGCGCGTGGACGAAGTTCGTCGTCGGCGTCTCGAGCGAGAGGGGAAAGACGCGAAGTTCGGCGCCGGCGACCTCGGCCAGTTGATTGATCGCGGCGCCCTTGGCTGCAAAATTCGCCACCATCTGCGCTGTCACCGCGGCGGGATAGGCCGCGACCCCTTCGGCGACGACGCCGTGATTGCCGGCGAAAATCAGAATTTCAACGCGCTCGAGGCGTGGCATGGCGCGCCCCTGCCAGCGCGCGAGCCAGCACGTGATCTCCTCCAGCCGCCCGAGACTGCCCGGCGGCTTGGTCAAAATCTCCTGGCGCGCCCGCGCCTCGGTCTCGGCGGCGTCATTGCCGGGGCGGAGATCGTGGATGCGGGCGCGAAGCGCCGCGATACTGCTGGGTGCGGTCATGAGGTCTCCTCTTGCGCGATGACGTGAAAAAATCCGCCGCTGACCTGCCCGCGCCGGCCACCGGCCGGGCCGAGACTCTCGCCTGCCGCGTCGGACAGGGTCGCGAGCGGCGGATCGATGCCGGAGTCGATGGCGCTGGCATAGTGGAATTCGTGCCCACGCAGCACCACCCCGCGCGGCCCGAGCACGGAGGGGCTGCAGAGCACGGCGCGGCGATAGCCGAGCGCCAGACGCCGGCCGGCGAAGCTCGTGCCATGCCCAAGCAGGCCGAGCATGGGATGGCGCACCCCGTCCTGGTCCTCGAGATACCGCCCGAGCACCATATAGCCGCCGCATTCGCCATGGATCGGGCGGGTCTCGGCGAAACGCGCCATGCTGGCGTGAAACCGCGTGGCTGCGGCAAGGGTTGCGGCATGGAGCTCAGGATAGCCGCCGGGAAGCCAGCAGGCATCGGCGCGCGGTGGCGGCGGCTCGTCGGCAAGCGGGGAAAAGGGCAAGATTTCCGCCCCTTGCGCCCGCCAGCCGGCAAGAAGATGGGGATAGACGAAGCTGAACGCGCGATCCTGGGCCAACGCGATGCGCTGGCCAGGCGGCGGCAGAGCTGGCCGGAGAGGCAGAGAGAGTGCGGGCAGCGGGCGCGCTGCGGCCAGGATGGCGTCGCCATCGAGTGTCCGCTCGGCGATATCGGCGAGCGCGGCGATGCGGCGTTCGAGATCGGGATGTTCGCCAGCTTGCACCAGGCCGAGATGGCGAGCCGGCAGCGAAACTTCCTTATCGCGCGGAAAAGCCCCAAAAACCGGGATCCCGACCGCCGCCATGGCGGGGAGAATGAGATCGCGATGGCGGGCACTCGCGACCCGGTTCAAAATCACCCCGGCAAGCGTGACGCCCGCGGCAAAGCGGGCGAAACCAGCGGCGACCGCGGCGGCCGATTGCGCCTGGCCAGTCACATCCTGGACCAGGATCACCGGAAGACCGAACCGTGCTGCAAGCGCCGCGCCGGCGCCTTCGCCGCCGCGAGCGCCGTCAAACAACCCCATCGCCGCCTCGATCACCAGGAGATCAGCCCCCTCTCCGGCTGCGGCGAGGAGGCCCGCGAGCAGCGCCGGCGCCATCGCCCAGCTATCGAGGTTGAGCGCGGGTCGGCCGGTCACAGCGGCATGAAAGGCGGGATCGATGTAATCCGGCCCCGCTTTCGCGGCCCGCACCCGCACCCCGCGCCGCGCCAACGCCGCCAGAATAGCCAGCGTCAGCGTCGTCTTGCCCGCACCCGAGGATGGCGCGGCGATGATCAGCCCGCGTGCGCTCATGGCAGTAAGGAAAAAAGAAAGGATCTTCTTTTTCTGAAGAAAAAGAAGCAAAAAGACTTTTTTCCGTTATTTTTGCGGAGACACGCTGCAACCGCCACGCGAACAGATAAAAGTTTTTTGGTTCTTTTTTTCAAAAAAGAACAATATCTTCTTATAAAACCTCCTCTCTCTGGCACCCGGGCGCAGTGCGCGATATAGCGAGCGGCGTGAACGATGCCCGCCTGCTCCGCCGGGGCTGGACCACCGGCGCTTGCGCCACCGCCGCGGCCAAGGCGGCCTATGCGGCGTTGCTCGCCGGTGCCTTCCCTGATCCCGTCACCATCACCCTGCCTGGCGGCGGCGAAGCGGCCTTCGCCCTCGCCGAAACCGCCCGCTCCGCCGATTTCGCGACCGCCGGCGTGGTCAAGGACGCTGGCGACGACCCCGATATCACTCATGGCGCGCTGATCCGGGTCCGCGTTTCGCCCGCGCCGGCCGGCGCCGGCGTTGTCTTTCGCGCCGGACCCGGGGTTGGCATGGTCACCCGCCCGGGCCTGCCGATCCCGCCCGGCGAGCCGGCGATCAACCCGGTGCCGCGCCAGATGATCCGCGCCGCGATCGGCGAAGTCGCCGCAAGCCACGGCGCGGCCGGCGATGTCATCGTCGAAATCTCCATCGAAAACGGCGAGAAGCTCGCCGAAAAGACGCTGAACCCGCGGCTTGGCATACAGGGCGGGCTCTCGGTGCTCGGCACCACCGGGATCGTCATCCCCTATTCCTGCGCCGCCTGGATCGCCAGCATCCAGCGCGGCATCGACGTCGCCCGCGCTGCCGGGCTCACCCATATCGCGGGCGCGACCGGGCGAACCTCGGAAGCGGCGGTGCGGCAGCTGCACGGACTCTCCGAGACGGCTCTGATCGACATGGGCGATTTCGTCGGCGGGATGCTGAAATATCTCCGCCAGCACCCGGTGCCGCGGCTCTCGATCGCCGGCGGCATCGCGAAGCTCGCGAAACTCGGCCAGGGAAGGCTCGATCTCCACGCCAAGCGCGGCTTGGTCGATTTCGCCGCGCTGGCCACCCTCGCGCAACGGGCCGGCGCGCCAGCGCCGCTTGCCGATGCCATCGCCCGCGCCGAAACCGCGCTCCATGCCGAAACTCTCGCGCGCGATGCCGGCTTTGCGCTCGCTGATGCCATCGCTGGCGCCGCCTGGACGGTTGCGGCCGATCTGCTTGCGGGCAGCGGCATCGCGCTCGAAATTCTGGTTTTCGATCGCGGCGGCGATCTCCTCGGCCGCGCGCCCTTTGCCCCGGTTCATCGCGCCCCGCGGAACCGGCGCACATAAGCGGCGTCATAGAGCGCGCTTTCGGCGAAATCCTCCTCCGCCAGCGCCGGCCCGACCAGGATCAGGGCGCTGCGCCCGATCGGATCGGCGGCCAGGCGCGCCTCGATATCGCCGAGCCGGCCCCAGACGATGCGCTGATCCGGCCAGCTCGCCCGGGCAACGATCGCAACCGGACAATCCGCACCGAAAACCGGCATAAGCTCGCCAACCACCCGCGCCAGCGCCTGGATCGCGAGATGGATCGCGAGTGTCGCCCCGGTCGCGGCAAAGGCGCTCAGGCGTTCGCGTGCCGGCATTTTCGAGGCGCGGCCAGAAATCCGCGTCAGCACCACGCTCTGCGCGCGCTCGGGCAGAGTCAATTCGCGCCCGATCGCGGCGGCGGCGGCGGCGAAGGCGGGAACCCCGGGGGTCAGCGTATAGGGAATACCGAGGCGGGCAAGACGCCTGATCTGCTCGGCGACCGCGCTATAGACCGCGAGATCGCCCGAATGCAGCCGCGCGACATCCTCACCATGCGCGTGGGCCGCAAGAAACTCGCGCTCGATGGCATCGAGCGAGAGCGGCGCGGTATCGACGAGGCGCGCCCCCGGCGGGCAAAACGCCAGAATCTCTGGGGCAACCAGCGAGCCGGCGTAAAGACAGACGCGGCAACGGCCGAGCAGATCGCGGCCGCGGAGGGTGATGAGATCGGCCGCCCCCGGCCCCGCGCCGATGAAATGCACCGTCATCGCGGGAGGCCTTCGGCAAGCGCGCAGGTGACGCCCGCGCCGGTGATGCGGGGCAGGATGAGCCGCGCCCCCGGGGCGAGCGCGGCCAACGCCGCCGCCTCGGCGATGGCGGCGAACCCGGTTGCCCGCCGCGCCGCGTCCGACTGGGTTTGCGTCTGCTTCTGCGCGCCCGCGAGGGCATTCTCCCCGATCAGGCAAAGCGGCAGGCCGAGTTCAGCGGCAGCAGCGGCGAAGGCGACTTCCTCGCGTTTGAAATCGGGGATGGCAAGCCGCGTCGGGCGCGCGCCGGAAGCGGCCTCGGCATCGCGCAAGATCGCCAGAACCGCCGCGAGCGCGACACCGCGCCGGCAGCCAAGGCCAGCCACCACCACCGCGTCCGTCACGGCTTTTCCACCGCCCATTGCGTCACTGTCATCGCCGGGCGAAACCCGTGCAACGTTCCGAGCGCCTCGAGCCGCTCGATCCCGATCCGGGTCATCCGCCCGCCAAACGCCGCCCGCGCTGCCATCAGTACCATTTCGGTTTCGATCGCAACGGCATGGGCAACCAGCCGCCCGCCCGGCGCAAGGGCCGCCCAAACGGCCTCGATCATCCCTTCGGTGCGCGCGCCGCCGCCGATGAAGGCGGCATCGGGCCGGGAAAGTCCCGCGAGTGCCGCCGGCGCGGCGGCTGCGACCACCTCGAGCCCGGGGACACCAAGATTTTCGGCATTGAGGCGAATGCGCATCGCCCGCGTCGGGTCAGCCTCGATCGCGATCGCCCGATTGGCGGGATCGGCGAGCAGCCACTCGATCGCGATGGAACCCGCGCCGGCGCCGATATCCCAGAGTAATTCGCCCCGCCTTGGCGCCAGCGCCGAAAGCGCCAGCGCGCGCGCTTCGCGTTTGCTGATCTGCCCGTCATGCGCGAAAAACTCATCGGCGAGCCCGGCGGCGCGCGGAATGACCGCAGCACCCGGCACTGCCACGAGTTCGAGGGCGATGAGGTTGAGCGGGCCGATATCTTCGAGCGCGAAATCCGCGGCCGTGGTGTCGCGCCGGCGCTCACCCGGCCCGCCGAGCGCTTCGAGGACATGGATCCGGCTCGGCCCAAAACCGCGCGCGCGGAGCAGGTCCGCGACCTCGCCGGGCGTCGTCGCATCGGCCGAGAGCGCGAGAACGCGACGATGGGGCTGCACATGCGGGATGAGGGCGGCAAGCGGCCGGCCGCAGAGCGAGAGCGTCGTCACATGCTGAAGCGGCCAGCCGAGCCGGGCGCAAGCGAGCGAGAACGCGGACGGCGCCGGCAAAATCGCTATTTCCGCCATCGGCACGTGCTCGGCGAGCAGACTGCCGAGGCTGAACCATGAGGGATCGCCCGAGACCAGCACCACGACCGGGACGCCACGGCGGGCGAGGATCGCCGGAATCGCGGTTTTCAAACGCGCCGGCCAGGCGATCGCCTCGCCGCTGATCAGCGAGGCGGCGAGGGCGAGATGGCGGGCGCCGCCGAACACCACCCGCGCCGCCGCAAGCCGGGCACGGGCCGGCGCTGAAAGCCCCTCGACACCATCCTCGCCAATGCCGAGAATCCCGAGCCATGGTTGATCCATTGTCACCGCACGTCGCCCCGGAAACGCCGCCACCCGACGCCATGAGCATACTCATTCTCGGCGGCACCGGGGAGGCCATGGCACTCGCCCGGGTGCTCGCGCCGGATTCGCGTTTCGCGCCACTGCTCTCGCTCGCCGGCCGGACGAAAAACCCAGCGCCGCCGCCGATCCCCTGGCGCTGCGGTGGGTTCGGCGGCGCTGCCGGTCTCGCCGCCTTTCTTGCAACGCACCGAATCGCCGCCATGATCGATGCAACGCACCCGTTTGCGTTGCAGATTTCGGCCAACGCGCGCAAGGCGGCGGCCATCGCCGGGGTGCCGCTGCTTACCCTCACCCGCCCGCCCTGGGTCGCCAAACCCGGCGAGCGCTGGACCATCGTCCGCGACCTCGCCGCCGCGGCGCAGGCGCTTGGGCCAAAGCGGCGGCGTGTTTTTCTCACCATCGGCCGCCAGGATCTCCTGCCCTTCCGCGCCGCCCCCTGGCATCATTATGTGATCCGCAGCGTCGATCCACCCGATCCCGCCTTCCTCCCGCCCGATTGCGATATCATCAGTGCACGCGGGCCATTCTCGGAAGATGACGAGCGCGCGCTGCTCGCCGCGCGGGCGATCGAGGTTCTGGTGAGCAAGAATTCCGGCGGCGCGATGCGCGCAAAGCTCGATGCGGCGCAGGCGCTCGCGATTCCGGTGGTGATGATCGCCCGCCCGCCGCCGCCAGCGAGCGGTCCCGTCGTCACCGATCGCGACGGCGCGCTCGCCTGGCTCGGGCGGCTTCATGACGCAAAACGCGGCGTGTAAAACCACGCGCGTGCATCGCGGCGCGCGATCAGCCGGCTCGCCCGCGCGCCGATGATGACCAGGGTTGCCATGTCGGCGTGCGCGGGATCGGCGCTCGCGAGCGAAAACAGCGTGATCCGCTCATCGGCGCGCCCGATCGCGCGCGCGAAGGCGACCGGGGTCTCGGGCGGGATCGTCTCGCGCAAAATCGCGAACGCCGCGCCGAGCTGCCAGGGCCGTGCGCGCGAGATCGGGTTGTAAAGCGCGATGACGAAATCCGCGTCCGCCGCCGCCCGCAAGCGCTTTTCGATCAAGGCCCAGGGCTTGAGGTTGTCCGAGAGCGAGATCGCGCAGAAATCATGCCCGAGCGGCGCGCCGAGCCGGGCACTCGCCGCGAGCATCGCGGTGATCCCGGGGATGATGGAGACATCGAGTGCCCGCCACGCGGGATCGCCGGCTTCTATTGCCTCGAACACTGTCGCCGCCATGCCGAAAACGCCGGCATCACCGCCTGAGACCAGGGCGACCGGCTTGCCCGCTGCGGCCAGCGCCAGCGCCTGCTCGGCGCGCGCGCGTTCGACGCGGTTATCGGACGGATGCCGACTTTGACCCGGGATTTCGGCAAGGCGCGCGAGATAGGGGCCATAGCCGAAGACATCGCTCGCTTGCGCCAGCGCGTCTTTCGCCTCTTGCGTCATCATCGCCTCACCCGCCGGCCCGATTCCGATGACGAAAACCCGCCCGCTCATCGCCGGCTGCCGCGGGTGGGGATGATAAGCAGCGAGAAATAGGGCGCGGGTAACGCCGGATCGCGCGCGACAAGCGGCATCACGCACTCCTCCGCCATCGTGCCCCGCTCGATATAGGCGGCGTCAACGAGCCGGCCGGCATCCTCCAGAACTTTACGAACCTTGCTGAGATTACGCCCGAGTTTCAGGATCACGGCGGCCTCGACGGAGGCGAGTTTGGCGGCCATCGTCGCCGCATCGAGGGTCGCGGGCAGCACCACAAGGCAGTCGCTGCCGCGCAGCAAGGGCAGCCGCGCCCGCGCCCAGCAGCCGCTCATGCCGGAGACGCCAGGGATGATTTCGGTCGCGAAATCGGCATCGAGACGTTCGAGAAGATGAAGGCCAGAGCCATAGAAAATCGGATCGCCCTCGCAAAGCAGGGCAATGTCGCGCCCGGCGCCCAGCAGCCCCGCAAGCCGCGCCGCGGCATCCTTGTAAAACGCCGCAATCTCGCGCCGATAGCGTGGATCGTCGCTCGGAATTTCGGTGGTGAGCGGGTATTCGAGGCGGATTTCCTCGCAATCGCGCCGGATATGGTTTGCTGCGATGGCGCGGGCATGGCCGCGCTCGCCGCGTTTGGCGAAATAGGCGACGACGCCGGCGGCCGCGCAGAGCCGCGCCGCCTTCAGCGTCATCAATTCGGGATCGCCAGGGCCGACGCCGATCACCCGCAGGACGCCCGCCCTCGTGACATCATTTGTCATCGGCGCGCGAGCCCCGCAAGCGCATTCACCGCCGCCGCCGCCATCGCGCTGCCGCCGCGCCGACCAGGCAGAACGAGGAACGGCACCCGGCCATCCGCGGCAAGCGCGGCTTTCGACTCCGCGGCGCCGACGAAGCCGACCGGCATCCCTATCACCGCCGCCGGCCGCGGCGCGCCGGCATCGAGCATTTCGAGAAGGCGAAACAGCGCGGTTGGCGCATTGCCGATGACAACGAGGGCGCCGGCGAGGGCCTCTCCCCAAAGATCGAGCGCGGCCGCCGACCGTGTGGTTGCGAGCCGCGACGCAAGCGCCGCGATGCCCGGTGCCGCAAGCGTGCAGATCACCGGATTGGCGGCCGCAAGGCGGGCGCGCGTCACCCCTTCCGCGACCATGTTGGCGTCACAGAAAATCGGTTTGCCAGCGGCAAGTGACGCAATCGCGGCATCACAAAAATCGGGGTGAAACACGAGATCATCGGCGATCTCGACTATGCCGCACGCATGGATCATGCGCACCGCGATCGTCGCTTCCGCTTGCGAAAACCGCGCGAGATCAGCCTCGGCGCGAATGATCGCAAAAGAGCGCTCATAGATGGCAGCGCCGTCGCGGAGATAGTCTCGCTTGCTCATGGTTCGAGAATGCCAGCAAGGATTTCGCCGACATCATTGCGCCACGAGCGCCAGAGATCGCGCGCGCGCATCGCGGCAAAGCGCCCGGCGAGCGCCCGGCGCGCCTCCCCATTGGCTTGGGCGAGAAACGCATCGACTTCGGGGTTGCCAAGGGTTGCCGCAAACAAGAGATCGAACTGGCGATCGAAACGCGAAGGCAAAGTCATGGCAAAGAGCGAAAGCGGCGAGACCGCGCGCGCGATTTCGGCGGCCCCGCGATAGCCGTGGCGCATTTGTCCCGCGATCCAGCGCGGGTTGGCGGCGCGCGCGCGCGTCACCTGCGCGATCTCCTCGGCCAAGGTCACAACACGCAAGCCGTCGGTCGCGGGACGCGCGTAATGGAGCGCGGGGCTTGCGCCAAGCAGCGCCGCCGCCGCGGCAAAGCCGCCGGCGTGGGCAGCGATTTCGTCATCGGCGAGGACGTCATGTTCATTATGATCGGCGATATGAAAATAGGCGTCGGCGCCGGCAATCTGGGCCGCCAATCCCGCTTGATCAGCAAGCCCGTCGTGCCCCGTGCCATAGGCGAATGCCGACTGGGCGAGATAGGTACGGCCGAACTCCGCTGATCCCGTCTCGGGATCACCCGAATCGCCGAGTGCGAGGCCATAGACGCCGGGCGCCGGGCCATAGATCCGGCGCACCTCCTCGCTTTGCCGCGCGCGCGCAGCCAGCGGGTTCCATGCCGCGTCTTCGTCGCGCGCCGCGATCATCGTGACGGCATCGTCGAACAACGCGATTTGGGTGGCAAAGGCATCGCGGAACAGGCCGGAAATGCGCAGTGTCACATCGATGCGCGGCCGGTCGAGTTCGGCGAGCGCGAGCACCGCGATCCCATTGACGCGGTGCGAGCCCGCGTCCCAAAGCGGCCGCGCCCCGAGCAGCACCAGGGCGAGCGCGAAGGCCTCGCCGCCGGTCCGTATCGTCGCACTCCCCCAGAGATCGATCACCAGCCGCTTGGGCCAGGCGCCATGCCGGCGCAGATGTTCCTCGAGCAAAGAGGCGGCATGTTTCTCGGCGAGCGCGACGGCGGCGCGCGTGGGGATGGCGCGCGGATCGAGGCTGATGATATTGCGCCCGGTCGGCAACACATCGACCCGCCCTCGCGAGGGGGCGCCCGCCGGGCCGGGCGGAATGAAGCGGCCATCGAGGGCGGCGAGAAAGTTCCGCGCTTCATTCGGCGCCGAGGCATCGAGGCGGGCAGCGATCTCCGCTTCGCCGATCGTCGGCGCCGCCTCGCGCAGCGCCGCCAACAAGGCGCTCCGTTGCGCCGGCGCGCGCGCAAACACATGCAACCCGTCGCCGATCAGGCGATCCTTGATATCGCAGAGATAGGCATCGAGTTTGGCAAGCAGTTCGTCCTCGCGCGCGGTATCCTCGCACCCGGCTTCGGCGGCAAGGCCGGATGAGCGCGCGCGCGCGAGAATCTCACGGCGAAGATGGCGTGCGCGCTCTCGATCGAGCCCGGACGCCGCCGCATAATCGTCGATCAGGCGTTCGAGCGCGGCGGCCTCACCATGCAAGCCGGCGCGCATCAAGGGCGGCGTCAGATGGCCGAGCGTAAGTGCGCCGAGCCGCCGCTTCGCCGCCGCCGCCTCGCCGGGATTGTTGACGATGAAAGGATAAATCACCGGAAGACCGCGCACGAGCAGTGCTGGAAAACACGCCTCATGCAGCGCCACCGCCTTGCCCGGCAGCCATTCCAGCATGCCGTGCGCGCCGAGCGGAACAAGAGCATGGATGCGCTCGCGATGGCGGAGCCAAAGGTGAAACGCGACATAGCCATGGCGCGGTGGCAGATCGGGATCGTGATAGGTTTCCTTGCGCCGCCGCGCCTCACCCCGATCGGGCTCGATCGCGGCAAGGATATTGCCGAGACGAAGATGGCGCAGCGTGAAATGCCCGCCAACGCAAGCGGGATCCGCTTCCGGCGCGCCCCAAGCAGCGATGATCCGCTCGCGCGCCGCCGCCGGCAATTCGGCATAGAGCGCGTGATACGCCGCAAGCGAGAGGATAGGCGTCGGCTCGGCGTCACACAGCGATCCCGCCAAGGCTTCGCGCGCGAAGGGTGCAATGGTGTAGCCGCCGGCGCCAAGGAGATCGCATATTTCAGCGAGACTGCCCAAAGTATCGAGCCCGACAGCATGCGCGCGCCCACCAACGAGGGTCGGATAATCGGCAAGCACGATCGCAAGCCGCCGCTCGGCGGGCGGTGTCGCGGCAAGCCGCAGCCAGCCGATTGCAAGGTCCGCGGCGCGGTTGATCCCGCCGGGATCGGGCGCGTGCTGCTCGGGCACGAATTCGCAATCGCTGGCGGGGCTTGCCGGCGCTTTGAAAGAGATCGCACCGGCGAGCAGGCGGCCATCGAGCTCGGGCAACACCACCTGCATTGCAAGATCGGCGGGTGCGAGGCCACGCTGCGATTTTTCCCAATCCTCGCGTGATCCGCCAGCAAGCACGAGTTGCAAAATCGGCGCTTCCGCCGCTTCCAGCGGCGAGGGTGTTCCATCCTCGCCGCGCGCGGCAAACCCGGTCGCCGCGAGCACGATTCCAGGACGCGTCGCGGCAAGGGTTTCGGCGATAAACGCCCTTGCCGTCGCCTCCTTCAACGAATCGACAAAGAGCAGCCGCGCGGCAACGCCGGCGCGCGCCAGCGCCGCGGCCAAAGCCTCGATCGGCGCGATATCACCGGCGAGAAGATGGGCGCGGTAAAAGACGATCGCCGCCTCTGCCCAAGCACTTTGCCGCGTGACGTCCGGCGTGATCAGAGCGTATTCGCCGCAAGACGGCATCGCGACGACCGGCGCGCCGCTATCCTCGCAGAAACCACCGAGATGGGCGGCGAGCGCGAGAGCGCCGGCAACGTTGTCAACGCCGCCTTCGCGAAAGAAGCGATCGAGCCGCGCAAGCGCCGCCGCCGTCACAGTGGAAAGAGCCGCGAGTTCCGCATCCTCGCGCTGATCGCCGGCGAGCAGCGCGAGCGCGATCCCACGCGCGCGGCAGAGGGCGGCGAGTTCCTCCACCCCATAGCGCCAGTAATCGAGGCCGCCGAGCAAGCGAACGATGATGACTCGCGCGTTTGCCGCAACGTTTTCAAGATAGAGATCGACCGACATCGGATGCCGGAGTTGTCGCAGATTGGCAAGGCGAAGGCGCGGCGCCGCCGCCTCCTGCCATCCCGCCCGCAACCGTGCCCAAGCGCGTGCGGCGGCGGCGAGATCGCTTGCGGCAAACGAGAGAAATACCATGTCGGCCGGACTCTGGCCGAGATCGATCGCCGCTTCGTCTTCATCGAGCGCGCGCGTCTCGCGAACCAGGAGATGCATCGGCTCAGTGCGTCAGTGCGGCGCTGATCGCGGCGCGATCGAGACCACGCTCGCCAATCACCACGAGGCGCGCCCGGCGCGGCTCATCGGCGCGCCATGGGCGATCGAAATAATGCTGAAACCGCGCCCCGACGCCTTGGATCACGCAGCGCAACGCCTTATCGGGCGGCGCGAGAAATCCCTTGACGCGGAGAATGTCGTGCTGCTCAGCGAGCAGGCGAAGCCGCGTGATCAGGGGCTCCGGCTCAGCCGTTTCGGGAAGATCGAGGACGAAACTCTCGAAATCATCATGTTCATGCGCGCCATCGACAGCATCGTGATGGGACGGGCGCGCCGCGAGATCGTCCTCGGCCTGGGCGGCGAGCCCGAGCAGAATGCCGGGATCGATTTTTCCCTGCGTGATGCTGAGAATTTTCACCGCGCGTGGAATTTTCTTCGAAATGTCAGCGGCCAAGGCCGCGAGCGCCAAGGGATCGAGGAGATCGGCTTTATTGAGGAGCACGAGATCGGCGGCGTTGATCTGGTCCTCAAACACCTCGGCGAGCGGGTTGTCGTGATCGAGCGCCGGATCGGCGGCGCGTTGAGCGGCGAGTGCCGCCGGATCGTCGGCGAACCGCCCCGCCGCCACCGCCGCGGCATCGAGCACCGCGATCACGCCATCGACCGTCGTGCGTGCGCGCACGTCTGGCCAGTTGAACGCCTTGATCAGCGGTTTCGGAAGCGCGAGGCCCGAGGTTTCGATCAGGATATGCTCGGGCGGCTCGGCGCGATCGAGGAGGGCGGCCATGGTCGGCAGAAAATCCTCGGCGACCGTGCAGCACAGGCAGCCATTGGCGAGTTCGACGATGCTGTCCTCGGCGCAGCCGGGAATGCCACAGCTTTTCAGCAAGTCCCCGTCGATGCCAAGTTCTCCGAATTCATTGACGATGATCGCGATGCGCCGCCCGCCAGCCTGTTCGAGCGTGTGACGCACCAAAGTGGTTTTGCCGGCGCCGAGAAAGCCGGTGATGATGGTCGCGGGGATTTTGCCCGACCCCGAATTGGTGACATTGGCAGATCGCATGCGGCACTCTCCGGGGCACGGCATCGCCCGCAGCCGCCATCGCGGCAACGGAAGCGGCGCAACGCGCCGTCGCCGCCAGGGCACCCCGCCTGGTGGCGCGATCAAGGGTGATGGCAGGTCTCCTGGCTCGCGGATCCGTCGCCCCCGCCCGCCTTCCCGGAAATCCCAGTGGCGTTTGGACAGAGGCTTTCCGCTCACAGTTGCGGGGGCAGCCGCGGCTTTGGGGCGCCCCATGCGCCCGGCACCGCGTTCCCTTTTCATCTCCCTCGCGGAAGAACCATCGCTGTGGTTTTATGGGCGGGCGGGTTCGGAAGTCAATGCGGGAGGTTGGGCGGCGATGGCGCGGATGACCCTCATTCTCGGCGGTGCGCGCTCAGGGAAAAGCGCCGAGGGCGAGCGCCTGATCGCGCGCCATCCCGGCCCGCTCGCCTATATCGCGACCGCCGAAGCCGGGGACGCCGAAATGGCGGCGCGGATCGCCTCCCACCGCGCTCGGCGCGGGCCACGCTGGCGAACGATCGAGGCGCCGATCGCGCTCGCCGCGGCGATCAGCGATGCGGCGCCGCTCCCGACTTTGGTCGATTGCCTGACGCTCTGGCTTTCCAATCTGATGCTCGCCGGCAACGATATCGCGCTCGCGGCGGCGGCGCTCGAGGAGGCGCTTTTCGCCCATCCCGCGCCGATCGCGCTCGTCGCGAACGAGGTTGGGCTCGGCATCGTGCCCGATAATGCGCTCGCGCGGCGGTTCCGTGACGAGGCCGGCGCGCTCAATCAAAGACTTGCGGCCCGCGCCGATCGGGTGCTGATGATGGTCGCCGGCTATCCGATCGAGGTGAAACGCCCATGAATGAGACTGCTGAGCCGCCCGAAAACGCCCGCCACCGCGCCCGCATGGCCAAACGCAAGGCGGTTCAGGACGTCGAGGTTGCGGCGAAAACCATCGAGAAAGGCCTCCTCATCGTCCATACCGGGCGAGGCAAGGGCAAATCGACCGCGGCCTTCGGCCTCGCTCTGCGCATGCTCGGCCATCAGCGGCGGGTCGGCGTCGTGCAATTCATCAAAGGCGCCTGGCAGAGCGGCGAGCGCGCGGCGCTGGCACGTTTCGATGATCTCATGGAATGGCACACGCTTGGCGAAGGCTTCACCTGGGAAACCCAGGACCGCGCCCGCGACATCGCCGCCTGCGCGCACGCCTGGGCGGTGAGCACCCGCCTGCTTGCCCGCGAAGACATCGCGCTCGTCATCCTCGACGAACTCAACATCGCCCTTCGCTATGATTATCTCGCGCTCGATCAGGTTCTCGCAGCGATCGCGGCGCGGCCACCCATGCAGCACATCGTCATCACCGGGCGCAACGCCAAGCCGGAACTCTGCGCGGCGGCCGACCTGGTGACGGAAATGACACTCACGAAACATCATTTCGCCGCCGGCGTGCGCGCGCAGCAGGGGATCGAGTTTTAAGAGTTCCATGAGTTTGAGGAAGAATCTGTTCTTTTTTGAAAAAAAGAACCAAAAAACTTTTCCCCGTTGGCCAGTGCCTGCGGCACTGGCCGCTCTGAGGAAACGGGACAAAAGTCTTTTTGCTTCTTTTTCTTCAGAAAAAGAAGATCTTTCATGACAGCGCGCGCGCTGATGTTCCAAGGCACCGGCTCGAGTGTCGGCAAGTCGCTGATCGTTGCCGGGCTTTGTCGTGCGTTTGCGCGGCGCGGGCTCCGTGTCGCGCCGTTCAAGCCGCAGAACATGTCGAACAATGCCGCGGTGACACCGGAGGGCGGCGAGATCGGGCGGGCGCAGGCGCTGCAGGCGCGGGCCGCGGGGATCGCACCGAGCGTGCATATGAACCCGGTGCTGCTCAAGCCGCAAAGCGAGATCGGGGCGCAGATCGTGTTGCGCGGCCACGTGGTCGGGGCGGCGCCGGCGCGCGCCTGGCAGGTGAAAAAGCACGCGTTTTTGCCTGCCATTCTCGAAAGCTTCGCCGAACTCGGCGCGGCGCATGATCTGGTTCTGGTCGAAGGCGCAGGCAGTGCCGCTGAGGTCAATCTCCGCGAAAACGACATCGCCAATATGGGATTTGCGCGCGCCGCCGGGCTGCCCGTGGTACTGATCGGCGATATCGACCGCGGCGGCGTGATCGCGAGCGTGATCGGCACCAAAACCGTGCTCGCGGCGGAAGATGAAGCGCTGATCAAGGGGTTCATCATCAACCGGATGCGCGGCGATGCCGCGCTGTTCGCTGATGGCATGGAGTTCATCGCCGCCCGCACCGGCTGGGCAGCGCTCGGCCTCGTGCCGTTTTTTGCGCAAGCGCGCCATCTGCCGGCGGAAGATGCCGCCGATCTCGCCCCGAGCGTTGCCCGCGCGGGGCGGCTTCGCCTCGTGGTGCCGCTTTTGCCCCATATCGCGAATTTCGACGATCTCGACCCACTTTTTGCCGAGCCCGACATCGCGCTGACACTCGCGCCGCGCGGCGCGCCGTTGCCGCCTGCTGATGTCATTCTTCTCCCCGGCTCGAAAGCGACACGGGCCGATCTCGCGGCGTTGCGCGCCGAAGGGTGGGACATCGATCTTCTCGCCCATCATCGCCAGGGCGGCGCGCTGATCGGGATTTGCGGCGGGTTTCAAATGCTCGGCGAGGACATCGCAGATCCTGACGGGATTGAAGGCGAGGCCGGCCACTCGCCCGGTCTCGGCCTGCTCGCGTTCCGTACCGTTCTCGGGCCGGCAAAACGTCTCGCAGAAGTGGCCGGCGTCAATCTCCTCGATCAAACCCCGGTGCGCGGCTATGAGATGCATCTCGGCGAGAGTTTCGGCCCCGCCCTCGCCCATTCTCTGCATCGCCTCGCCGATGGCCGCGCAGAGGGGGCGGCCTCCCTCGATCGCCGGGTTTTCGGCACCTACCTGCACGGGATGTTCGCCGATGATGCGGCCCGCGCCGGCTGGCTCGCGCGTTTTGGCGCCGCGTCACGGCTGCTCTCGTTCGACCACCTGATCGAGACGACGCTCGATGCCCTGGCCGATCATCTCGCCCGCCATATCGATCTCGCGGCCCTCCTCAGCCTCGCGCGATGACGGCGAAAACCAGCACGAGAGCGAGGGTGAGCGCGACGGCACGGCGATAGAGCGCGAGCGCGCGGGCGAGATCGCGCGCATTCGCCTCAGCCCGCCCATCGCCCATCCAAGCGTCGAACACGGCGATGCCCTCATAAACGCGTGGCCCGGCGAGGCGGAGCCCGAGCGCGCCCGCCATCGCCGCCTCCGGCCAGCCGGCATTGGGCGAGCGATGATGCCGCGCATCATGCAACGCCGCCCGCAGCGCCGCCGGCAGACGCCGCGGCGCCGCGAGCGCGAGCAAGAGGGCCGCAAGCCGCGCCGCCGGGAGATTGATCAGGTCATCGAAGCGGGCCGCGGCAAAACCGAAATCGGCAAAACGCGCGGTGCGATGGCCGATCATGCTGTCGGCGGTGTTCGCGGCTTTGTAAAGCGCAAGGCCCGGAAGGCCGAACAGCGCGCCCCAGAAGGCGGGCGCGATGACGGCATCGGAAAAATTCTCGGCGAGACTCTCGATCGCGGCGCGGAGGACACCGGCTTCGTCCAGCGCCGCGGGGTCGCGCCCGACGATTGCGCCAACCGCCGCCCGCCCGCCGGCGAGGCCGCCGCGCGCAAGCGCTTCGGCAACCGCACGAACATGGTCATGGAGACTGCGCGCCGCCAACAACGAAGAGGCGATCACGCCGAGCACGAGATCACCCATGATGCCGGGCAGCAGGCGATGACAGAGCACCTCCACCCCGATCGCCGGCAGGGTGGCGGCGAGCAGCACCAGCGTCAGCGCCATTACCCCCAGCGCCCGGCGCCGCGCGGGGCCGAGGGTCGCGCGGTTGCAACGCCGCTCGAGCGTTGCGATCAGCGCGCCAAGCCAGGTGACGGGATGGCCGATGCGGCGGTAAAGCCAAGCCGGATAGCCGAACACGGCATCAAAGATCAGGCCGGCGGCGAGGAGGGTGAGATGAGCGCGCATCGCGGGGCATTCATGGCGGGGCGGCGATGAGCGGCCAAGAGGCACCGCCCGTTCATGGCGGGCGGCTCGGCGCGTTTCGCCGGCTGTTTCCCGATGCGCCGACGCCGATCCTCGATCTCTCGACCGGGATCAACCCCTATCCTTACCCGGCGCCGGCGCTTCCCGAGACGCATCTCACCCGGCTTCCCGAGCCCGAAGCCCTGGCGGCGTTGGAAGCGGCGGCGGCGCGGACCTATGGCTTGGCGGCGGGCGAAGCGGTCGCAGCCCCGGGCTCACAAGCGCTGATCGGGCTGTTGCCGCTGCTTCTCCCCCGGGCGGAGGTCGCGGTGCTCACGCCGACCTATGCCGAGCACGCGTTCGCCTGGCGCCACGCCGGGCATCGCGTGCGCGAGGTCGCAACCCTCGCGGAGGCAGAGGCGGCAGAGATCGTGGTGCTCTGCAATCCCAACAACCCTGACGGGCGGGTGATCACCGCCGCCGACCTCAGCGCTCTCGCAGCACCCCTGGCGGCACGCGGCGGCCTTCTCGTGGTGGACGAAGCCTTCGCAGATTTCGCGCCGGACGGGGTTTCCGTGGTGCCGCGGTTGCCCGCGCGCGGCGTCATCGTGCTGCGCTCGTTCGGCAAGGCGAGCGGGCTCGCCGGGCTCCGGCTCGGCTTCGCGCTCGCGCCGGCGGACCTCGCATCGCGGCTCCGCGCCGCGCTCGGCCCCTGGCCGGTCAGCGGTGCGGCGATCACGATCGGGACCGCGATGCTCACCGATGCCGCCTGGCGCTCGGCGATGGCGGCGCGGCTCACCGAGGATGCCACCCGACTCGATACCGCGCTCGCCGCCGCCGGTCTCGCCCCGCGTGGCGGCACCGCGCTGTTTCGCCTGGTCGAAAGCGAAGACGCGGCTTCGGTGTTCGCGCACCTCGGCGCCGCCGGCATCCTGGTCCGCCGCTTTCCCGCCCATCCGCGTTGGCTCCGCTTCGGCCTGCCCGGCGCGGCTTTCCCCCGCCTGCTCGCGGCGCTCGCGGAAATGAGGAGAAATGTTCTTTTTTGAAAAAAAGAACCAAAAAACGTTTGTCCGCTGGGCAGTGCCTACGGCGCTGCCCAGTCACGCCGTCGCCGCGTCCGCCATCAGCCGAAGCGCGGTCGCGAAAGCGGTCTCGACGCTGAGCGCGCTCATGTCTTCCGACTCCCCGAGCGCCCAATCGGCGAAGCGACCGGCCGGGGCCATTTCGGCGGCGCGATCGCGGGTTGCGGCGCACAGCCCGACCGTCGGCACCCCGGCGGCGGCGGCGAGATGCATGAGGCCGCTATCATTGCCGACATAAAGGGCACAGCGCTGCAAGCAGGCGGCGGCCTCGGGCAGGCTGAGCTGGCCACGGAGATCGATCGCCTCGGGCAGAAGCGCCAGCAGCGGCGCCGCCATCGCCCGCTCCGCCTCGCCCGGCCCGGCGAAAACCGCCGCCGCCGCGCCCGGCAGACGCTCGGCGGCGAGACGCTGAAAGAGCGCTGCGAAATGCGCCGCCGGCCAGGCTTTCGGCGGCCAATTCGCGGTCGGGCCAAAGCCGATCACTGGGCGATCGCCGGGCAAAAATGCCGCGGCGTGGGCGCGATCGGCGTCGTTTACCCAAACCACAGGAAGCGGCGCCGGGCGGATCCCGAGAGCCGCGGCAAATTGCTCGTGCTTGCGCCCCAACGAGCGCCGCGGCTTGAGGGCGCGCTTTCGCGTCCACACCAGATAGGAAATCAGCGAGCGCCGGAAATCGACCACCAGATCCCAGCGCGTCCCGACAACGCCGCGCCACAGCGCGAGCCAATGCAGATCATAGCGGCGCTTGTCGAGAACGAGGGTGCGTTCGCGATTGGGCAT
Organism: Acidibrevibacterium sp.; assembly: GCF_049965395.1. Classification (NCBI taxonomy): domain Bacteria; kingdom Pseudomonadati; phylum Pseudomonadota; class Alphaproteobacteria; order Acetobacterales; family Acetobacteraceae; genus Acidibrevibacterium; species Acidibrevibacterium sp. Next base: position 23,374 of record NZ_JBMFWJ010000004.1, on the reverse strand, counting down.
GCGCTCGAACACCCCGGCCGCGACCCCGCCGCAAACCACGGTGATCCGCGCCTCGGGATAGGTGCGAATAAGGTAGTCTAGCACATTGGTGGTGATCACCGCATCGCCGATGCGGTTGGCCGAGATGAACAGAATGCGCATCAGAGCAGGCCGGGGCGGAGTCGTTTCGTTGCCATGCCCAGGCCATAGGCCGCCGGGGGGACAAACGCAACGCCGCCACCCCCGACGACCGCAACCGCCGGCTACTGGAAGGGGTAATAGCGGAAGCTCAGGATATACATCTGCTCGTTGACGGTCGGCGCGCCGCCAATGCCGCGAAAATCACCGCGGCGGATATATTCATATTGCGGGCCGACAAGGAAGACGCCGACATTGTTGCCCTCGAGGAAACGCCACCAGGCGCCGACGGTGACTTCGGTGGACGAGGAGAAATTGGCAACGCACGGCGCGCCGAGTTGAATGTCACAGCCGGCATTGGAATAAAGCGGGTTGCCATAGCCATAGGCTTTGCCGTTGGCATTGAAGCTCTCCGCTGAGACCTGCTCGCGGCCGAGATAAGAGTAGATATCGATCGCATCGGTGGGATGGCCGATGGCGCCGAGCAGGAACGTCGCCGCCGGCAACGGCTTGGCGGCGCCGTTGGGGCCGATCGTCGCGTCAGGCAAGCCGGAGGAGGTATAGCGCCCCATCCCGTACCCCCACGACTCCGTGGTGTATAGGTCGAGCTTCTGGTCGAAGAGGGAATAGAGCGCGGTGCCGCCGATGCCGCCCATCCCAACCACGTGGTTCTGCCCGCCGTCGCCGAGCGTGGTGCGGGTCTGAGCGGAACGCGCTACGCCATAGACCTCGTAATGCCCGCCAAAGCCCGGATCGGCGGTGACCTTGAGCACGGCATCGGGCGTCAACTCGTTGGTGTAGCTGGTGCCTGAATATAACGTGGGCCCACCTGGGAAGTAATAGCTGGTGGTTCCCGGCGCCCCGACCCCATTCGGCCCGAGCGCATAGACCGTCTCGGGGCTTTCGATGGCGAGACCGACATTGAAGATGTTATCGTCGAAACTCTTGACCAAACGGAGACCGAAATTCCGGTTCCATTGGAAGCCGACCACGTATTGCGCCTCAGGATCGATCGGGATCAGTTCCTGACGCGGCACCATCCCCACTTTGAACGGCACCACGAGCGACCAAATCTCGCCAAACGCCGCATGGAGTCCGAGGTCGGAATCGTCGACCTGCGCATAATAGAGGCGCCAGCGCGGCGTGTAGGAATTGCTCTGGATCGCGTTGGCGGTGGGCGGTGCGGAAAGGAAGTCGCCCTCGAGATAGGCGGCGACCGAAATCGAATCCGAGATATTGCCCTGCGCGAGTGCCGCCCAGCGGCTCTGACGCGCATCACCCCGTATTTCCGACATATAATATTCCGGGTTGTTGGGCAGCGGAATGGCGGTGCCGAACCCTGAATTGATGCCGGTGGTTTCCGCATGGTCGCGGTAGATGAGCGGCGCTTCGACATAGCCGCCGAGCGTCAGCGCGAGGCCGCCGACTCGTAGCGAATACCCTGGCGCCATCTGGGTGAGGATCGCCGGGCTCGCCGACGAGAGCGAATCCGAGCCCGGCGGCGGCGGCACCGTGGTGATCGGCACCTGATCGGAGAAAGCCTGCGGCGGCGTCAAGTTGACGTTGGTGCCGCCGGCCGCCGGCGGCGCGATATTGGGCGGTACTTGCTGCGGCACCAGCGGCGGCGGCGCCCCACCTTGCGCCTGAAGCGCGCCGGCGGCGAGCGGGGCGGTGGCAAGCCCCATCGCCGCGGCGGTGCCCGGCCCGCCCCCGGGCGCGATAGCGGCGTTGCTCGGGGCGGCGTTTTCCGCAGCCTTCAGCTTAGCGGCCTCCGCCGCTTTCGCCTTGGCCTCGGCGGCGAGCTGTTTTTTCAGTTGCTGCAATTGCTTTTGCAGATCCTGGATTTGCTTCTCGACCGCATCCAAGCCGTCATCGCTCGCCTGCTGCGCGCGCGCCGCGAACGGGGCGAAGCTGACGGCAGCGGGGATGGTGGCAAGCGCGGTGGCGAGGGCAAAGGAGAGGCGCCGCGAGGGGCGCCTCGACAAAGAGATCATCAACATCACGGGGTCCGCGTCGCTGGTGGGGAAAGCGCGCGAACCCTAATCGTCTGAGATCACCGTTTCGTGATCATTGTGAAGACAATTTTATGACAAAATCATGATATAATATAACTATACGATATAACTAATTTGGACACACAAGCGCCCCCGCCGGGGGTGGGCACCTCCCCCCATGTCGGGATGTCGCGAACGTCAGATATTCAGATATAATGTTCGGCCAAGGGCGCGAAGCCGTTGAAGCCTTGGCTGGCATAGGTGCTGACATAGGCGCCGGTCGCGAGCAGGGTGACGGCGTCGCCGCTGGCGAGCGCCAACGGCAGGCGGTAGTCGGCTTTTTCATAGAGAATGTCGGCGCCGTCGCAGGTCGGCCCGGCGATCGCGACCGGGCCGGTCGCGCCGCCGTCATGCGGCGTTGTGATGGCATAGCGGATCGCCTCGCCCTCGGTTTCGGCGAGGCCGCCGAAGCGCCCGATATCGAGATAGACCCAGCGGAGATCGCTCTCCGGGTCGCGCCGGCTGACCAGCACCACCTCGCTTCGCACCGCGCCGGCATCGCCAACCACGAAGCGCCCGGGCTCGATCGCGATATCGGGAATGGCATTGCCGAAATGCCGGGTCAGCGCCCGGGTGATGGCGTGGGCAAAGTGATCGATGTCCGGCACCTCGTCGCGATAGCGGACCGGGAAGCCGCCACCGAGATTGAGCAGGCGGAGATTGACCCCGCGCTCGGTGAGATCGGTGAACAGCATCGCGACCTGGCCGATCGCCGCCTCATAGGCGGCGCCATGCTTTTGCTGGCTGCCGACGTGAAAGGAAAGCCCGTAAGGGTCGAGCCCGATCTCGCCGGCGCGCAGCATCAAGGCGCGAGCCTGTTCGACGCTGGTGCCAAATTTGCGCGAAAGCGGCCAATCCGCCCCGTCATTGGCGACCAGGATGCGGCAATAGACCCGGCTTCCCGGCGCGTGGCGGGCGATTTTTTCCAGCTCCTCGGCGGAATCGAAGGCAAAAAGCGAGATGCCGGCGTGATGCGCGGCGGCAATCGCGCTCGCCTTCTTGATGGTGTTGCCGAAGCTGATCGCCTCGGGGCGCGCGCCGGCGGCGAGACAGGCGGCGACCTCCTCGAAGCTCGCGGCGTCGAACGCGCTCTCAAGCCGCACCAGGCGCTCGAGAATCGGCGCCGCCGGATTGGCCTTGACGGCATAATAGATGCGCGCGAGCGGGAGAGCCGCGCGCAACGCGCGGTAATTCTCCTCGACGCGATCGACGTCGACCACCAGGCACGGCGATGCCGGCTGAACCTCAGACAAATAGCGGGCGATCTTCGGCGTCATAGCACCGTGCCTCCCCGGAAAAACAGGCGCCCGTCTGTAGCGAGACGACGGGCGGAGTTGCGAAACGGTCGAACGAACCAGCGACCAGACGATTGCCAGAACGCTTGACGTCGTTGCGTAACCACTAAGGTTAGAGGCACGTGCGTTGCTGCGTAGAAGCGGCACATAGACCCCTCCCCCCTGCGGCGCAAGGGGAAATATGCGCCTTTCACACATCATTTCATCGCCGATGGGTGGAGCGGGGCGGCGGTTCATGCTACTGCACCGGCATGACACGCCCTCTGATCGCCGTGCTCAACGGCCCCAATCTCAATCTACTCGGCACCCGCGAGCCGGCGCTGTATGGCGCGGCGACCCTCGGCGATGTCGAAGCGCTTTGCGCCGAGATCGCCGAGGCGCTTGATCTCGCGATAGATTTTCGCCAAACCAATAGCGAGGGCGAGCTGATTTCCTGGGTCCAGGAATGCCGTGAGCGCGCCGCCGGGGTAATCATCAACCCGGCCGGCTATGGCCATACCTCGATCGCGCTGATGGATGCGTTGCTTACCCTCGAGTGCCCGATCATCGAGGTGCATCTGACCAATATCCATCGCCGCGAGCCTTTCCGCCGCCACAGTTTCACCTCTGAAGCGGTGCAGGGGATGATTTGCGGTCTTGGCGCACGCGGCTATGCGCTGGCGTTGCAGGCGATCGCCGAACTGCTGCAAGAGGAGGCGGCATGAGTGAGTTGCCCTTCGATCCCGCGGCGATCCGCCTGCTTGCCGCAATCCTTGGCGAAACCGGCTTGACCGAGATCGAGATCGCCGAGCAGGACCGGCGCATCCGCATCAAGCGCACGCCGGCGCCGCTCATGATGTCGGCCGCCGCGGCGCCGGCCGGCGCCGTGCCCGCGATTCCAGCCGCGGGCGACGCGCCAGCCGCGCTCCCGGACGATCCGGCCAAGCATCCCGGCGCCGTTCTGAGCCCGATGGTCGGCGTCGCCTATCTCGCGCCCGAGCCTGGGGCGCCGAATTTCGTCACGGTCGGCCAAGCGGTCGAGGCCGGGCAGACCCTTCTCCTGATCGAGGCGATGAAGACCTTCAACCAGATCAAGGCGCCGAAAGCGGGGACGGTGAGCCGCATTCTCGTTGCCGCTGGGGCGCCGGTGGAATTCGGCGAGCCGCTTTTGATCCTCGCTTGAGATGGCCTTCTTCCAGAAAATCCTAATCGCCAATCGTGGCGAGATCGCGCTCCGCATCCAGCGCGCCTGCCGTGAACTCGGCATCCCGACGGTTGCCATCCACTCGACGGCGGACGCGACCGCGATGCATGTCCGGCTCGCTGATGAGAGTGTCTGCATCGGCCCGCCGAGCGCCCGCGAGAGCTATCTCAACATCCCCGCCATTCTTTCCGCCGCCGCCATTACCGGGGCGGATGCGATCCATCCCGGCTATGGCTTTCTCTCGGAAAATGCGCGCTTCGCCGAGATGGTGGAGGCGCATGGCCTTACCTTCATCGGACCAAGCCCGGCGCATATCCGCATGATGGGCGACAAGATCGCCGCCAAGACCGCGATGGCCGGGCTCGGCGTGCCGCTGGTGCCGGGTTCGGATGGCGCCGTCGCGACCCTGGACGAGGCCCGCGCTGTGGCCGGGCGGATCGGCTATCCGGTGCTGATCAAGGCCGCCGCCGGCGGTGGCGGGCGCGGCATGAAGGTCGCGGCGAGTGCCGCCGACCTCGAGGAGGCATGGCGGGTTGCGCGCACCGAGGCGGCCAGCGCCTTCGGCAACGACCAGGTCTATCTCGAAAAATATCTCGACCGCCCGCGCCACATCGAATTGCAGGTGCTGGCCGACGGACATGGTCACGTCGTCCATTTCGGCGAGCGCGATTGCAGCCTCCAGCGCCGCCATCAGAAGCTGCTCGAAGAGGCCGGCTCGCCGGCGCTCGACGCCGCCGCGCGCGACGCCCTCGGCGCGCGGGTGACGGCAGCGCTCGCCGAACTCGGCTATCGCAATGCCGGCACGCTCGAATTCCTCTACCAGGACGGCCAGTTCGCGTTCATCGAAATGAACACGCGGCTTCAGGTCGAGCACCCGGTCAGTGAGCTGATCGCCGAAATCGATCTCGTGCAGGAACAGATCCGCCTCGCCGCCGGCGAGACGCTCGGCTACACCCAGGCCGATATAAGCTTTTCTGGCCACGCCATCGAATGCCGGATCAATGCCGAGGATCCGCTGACGTTTTCACCAACCCCGGGGCGCGTCAACGTCTTTCATCCCCCCGGTGGGCCTGGCGTGCGGGTCGATTCGGCGCTTTATGCCGGCTATGTGGTGCCGCCTTATTATGACAGCCTGGTCGCCAAGCTGATCGTCCATGCCCCGAGCCGGCGGGAAGCGGTTGCTCGCTTGGCCCGCGCGCTCGATGAATTCGTCATCGATGGCATCAAAACGACGATCCCGCTGCATCAACGCATCGTGCGCGACAAAGATTTCCTCGCCGGGGATTACACCATCCACTGGCTGGAGCGGTTCGTCGGAGGCGAGTAAAAGCGGTTCTTTTTTGTAAAAAAGAACCAAAAAAACTTTTCCCTGTCGGGCAGTGTCCATGGCACTGCCCGTCCATGGACGCTTGCCATTCCGAGAAACCGGGAAGAACGTCTTTTTGCTTCTTTTTCTTCAGAAAAAGAAGTGCTTAATTTTCCTTGATTGCCGCAGGAGGAAACCATGACCGGAGCGCTGTCCCCCGATGATCTCGCCGCCCGCGTGCCCGATGGCGCGTTGATCGCGTTGCCGCCGGATAATTCGCTCGGCTCGGTGGCGCTCGCGCTGGCGCTGATCCGCCGCAGGGCGCGGGGATTGCGCCTGTTCTGCGTCCCGGTCGGCGGCTTTCTCGCCGATCTCCTGATCGGCGCGGGGTGCGTCGCCGAGATCGAGACCTCCGCCGTCAGCCTTGGCGAGGCCGGCACTGCGCCGCGCTTCGTCGCGGCACTCGCCGCCGGCACCCTGACGATGCGCGACGCCACCTGTCCTGCGATCCATACCGCGTTGCAGGCGGCCGAAAAGGGTGTTCCCTTCATGCCGCTCCGTGGCGTGCTCGGCTCGGACGTGCTCGCCCATCGTCCGGATTGGCGGGTGATCGACAATCCCTTCGCTGCCGAACCCGACCCGATTTTGCTGATCCCGGCGGTCAGGCCCGATTTCGCGCTATTTCATGCCTCTCTCGCTGACGCGGCGGGCAATGTCTGGGTCGGGCGGCGGCGCGAATTGGCGACCATGGCGCATGCCGCGCGCGATAGCTTCGTGACCGTCGAGCGGCGAATCAGTGGCAACATGCTAGACGATGAGCGTCTCGCGCCCGGCGTCATCAGCGGCGCCTATGTCACCGGCATCGCGCATGCGCCGCGCGGCGCGGCCCCGCTCGCGCTGCTCGATGAATACCCGGCCGAGAGCGCGGTTCTGCGCGAGTACGCCCGCGCCGCGCGCAGCGCCGAGGGCTTTTCCGCCTTCCTCGCAGACCGCCTGATGCCGGCGCGCGAGCCGGCGTGATGGCGCTGGCGGCGGCGAACGGGGAAAGGATCGCGCCGGAGGAGTTTCTGGCAACGATCCTCGCGCGCCTAATCCTCGACCCCGCGGCGCCGCCGGCGCGCCATATCGCGGTGGGTGCCGCAAGCCCGATCCCGGCCGCCGCCTGCTGGCTGGTGAAAAAGCGTGGCCACGAAGCGCGGCTCTCGCTTTTGCACAAAACCCAGGGCAATCCGTTCAGCGAGGGCACGCGCGAACTCTTCGATCTCACCGGCCAGGGCAGGATCGATCTCTTTTTCCTGGGTGGCGGCGAGATCGATGGCGAGGCGAATATCAACTTGATTGGCACCGGCGAATGGCCGGGGCGCGAGGCCCGGTTCCCCGGCAGTTTCGGCTCGGCCTTCATGTATCTGATGACGCCGCGCACCATCCTGTTCCGCGAGGAACATTCCCCCCGCGTCCTGGTGCCGCGGGTCGCCTTCATCTCCGCCCCGGGTATCTCGCCACAAGGGCATTTCCGCCGCGGCACGGCGCAGGCGCTGGTCACCGGGCGGGCGGTGTTCACGTTCGACGGCAAGCGCTTCACCCTCGCCTCCTGCCATCCCGGGGAGACGCCGGCCGGGATCGCGGCGCAAACCGGATTTGCCTATGAGACGCCGCCTTCGGTGCCGGCAACGCCGCTGCCGAGTGCTGCCGAGCTCGCCTTGCTGCGCGGGCCGGTTTGCGATGAAATGCGCCCGACCTATCCCGGCTTTTGCGCCCGCGTCTGGGGCGCCTGACCGAACCCGACGGAACCCGAACCATGCCCCTTCCGCTTTCCCCCGGCGCGCTCGCCGGGATCAAGGTGATCGACCTTACCCGCGTCCTTGGCGGCCCCTATTGCACCATGATCCTCGCCGATCACGGCGCCGAGGTGATCAAGATCGAGCCGCCGCAAGGCGATGAGGTCCGCGACTGGGGCCCGCCTTTTCTCGACCAACCCGATGGCAGCCGCGACGCCAGCTACTTCCTCGGCGTCAACCGCAACAAGCGGGCGCTCGCCCTCGATATCGGGAGCGAGGCTGGCCGCGCGGTGCTGCTCCGCCTGCTCGAAGGCGCGGACGTCCTGGTCGAGAATTTCAAGCCCGGCGGGATGGAGAAATGGGGGCTCGGCTATGCGAGCCTGGAACAGCGCTTCCCGGGCCTGATCCATTGCCGCGTCTCCGGCTTCGGGGGCGAGGGGCCGCTCGGCGGCCTTCCCGGCTACGACGCCATCCTGCAGGCGATGACCGGGCTCATGAGCGTCAACGGTGATCCTTCGACCGGGCCGCTCCGCATCGGAACCCCGGTGGTCGATCTCGCGACCGGGCTCTATGCCGCAATCGCCATCCTGATGGCGCTCGTCGAGCGCACGCGCTCCGGCCGCGGCCAGTTTCTCGACATGACATTGCATGATTGCGCGATGGCGCTTTTGCACCCGCAGGCGGCGAATTATTTTCTCAACGGCCGCCGCCCGGTCGCGACCGGCAACCCGCATCCCAACCTCGCACCCTATGAGACCTATCAGACGCGCACCGGGCAAATCTTCATCGCCGCCGGCAATGACGGGCAGTTCCGCAAACTCTGCGCCGAACTCGGGGTGCCGGATCTCGCCAACGATCCACGCTTTGCCACCAACGCCGATCGCCTCACGCATCGCGCCGCGCTGATAGCCGCATTCTCCGCCGTTCTCGCCGAGGCCGATGGGAACGCACTCACGCTTCGCCTGCTCCGCGCCGGCCTCCCGGCCGGCCCGGTGCGCGCGGTCGATGAGGCTTTGGCCAATGATCACACGGCGGCGCGCGGCATGGTCGCGGACATCGGCGCCTGGCGCGGCCTCGGCACGCCGATCAAGCTTTCCCGTACCCCCGGCGGGCCACGCGCCGCGCCACCGCGCTTCGCCGAGCATACCGACGCTATCCTCGCGCGCCACGGCTTCAGCGCCGAGGAAATCCAGGGACTGGAGAAAGAGGGGATCCTGTTCCGGCAGCGGCGGAAATGACGCGGTCGGGTATGTCTGGTATAAAGTAAGGCGGAAACAGGAAAAAACTTCTTTTGACTTCAGAAAAAGAAGCAAAAAGACTTTTATCGGTGGGGCAGCGCCGGTGGCGCTGCCCGGTCTGGGCGAAAATCAGCGGTTGCCTTCGAAGAATTCCTTGACCTTGGCGAAGAAGCCTTCCGCCTCAGGGCTATCCTTGCCATGCGCCTTGGTCTCGGCCTCGAAATCCTCGAGCAATTCACGCTGGCGGCGGGTGAGATGCTGCGGGATTTCCACCGCGACCTGAATATACATGTCGCCGCGCGCCGCACTCCGCAGCACCGAGAACCCCTTGCCACGCAACCGAAACTGATCGCCGTTCTGCGTGCCCGGGGGAATCTTTACCTTGGCGCGCGAGCCATCGATCACCGGCACCTCGATCTCGCCGCCGAGCGCCGCCTGCGTCATCCTGAGCGGGACGCGACAAAAAATATTGGCGCCGTCACGCTGAAACAGCGGATGCGGGCGGATGCCGACATGGACATAAAGATCGCCGGCTGGCGCGCCATTGGCGCCCGCCTCGCCCTCGCCGGTGAGACGGATGCGGGTGCCGTCTTCGACGCCGGCCGGAATCGTCACCTGCAACGTGCGCTCGCGCGGCACCGTGCCCGAGCCCTGACAGGCGCGGCACGGATTGCGCACCACCCGCCCTGAGCCATGACAGGTGAGACAGGTGCGCTCGATGACGAAGAACCCCTGCTGCGCCCGCACCTTGCCGGCGCCGCCGCAAGTCGGGCAGGTCTCGGCGCTACGGGTCTTGTCCTCCGAGCCGCTGCCGGCGCAGGCGTCGCACACCACCCGGGTCGGCACACGGAGATTGACCTTGGTGCCATGGAACGCTTCGGCGAGATCGATCTCGACCGCTTGGCGAAGATCATTGCCGGCACGCGGGCCGCGCCCACCACGGCGGCCGCCGGTGAATTCGCCGAACATCTGATCGAAAATATCGCCGAGCCCGCCACTCGCCGAGAAATCGAAGCCGCCGGCGCCAGCGCCCGGGCCGCCACCATTCTCGAAGGCGGCATGGCCAAAGCGGTCATAGGCGGCACGCTTCTGATCGTCCTTCAGAATCTCATAGGCCTCGCTGATCTCCTTGAAGCGCGCCTCCGCTTTCTTGTCGCCGGGATTGCGGTCCGGATGGAACTGCATGGCGAGTTTGCGGTAGGCTTTTTTTAGCTCCTCGGCCGAGGCGTCGCGCGAGACCCCGAGGGTCGCGTAGTAATCCTGTTTCGCCATATCAATCTAGCTCCTCGCACGCCACGCCGCAGCGCGCGGGAGGGCGCCCGATCCAGTGGACCGGCCGCCTCCCGCGACGTCGTGCGGCTTAGACGTCACCGCTGGGATCAGGAGGATTTCTTTTTCTTTTCGTCGACTTCCTCGAACTCGGCGTCGACGACACGCTCGCCATTGGCAGAGGCACCGCCACCCTGTCCTGCGCCGGCACCACCGGCCGCACCGGCCTCGGACGCCGCTGCCTCGGCTTTATACATCACCTCGCCGATCTTCATCGCCGCTTGCGAAAGCCGCTCGCTCGCTGTCTTCAGCGCTTGCGCATCCTCGCCCTCCATCGCGCTCCGCACCGCAGCCAGGGCGGCTTCCGCCTCGGCGCGATCGGCGGCGGCGAGCTTATCGCCATGCTCCTTCAGGTTTTTCTCGACCTGATGGCTGAGACCATCGGCGTGGTTGCGCGCCTCAACGAACTCGCGGCGCTTGTGATCGGCCTCGGCATTGGCCTCGGCTTCCTTGACCATGCGTTCGATATCAGCCTCCGAAAGCCCGCCCGAGGCTTGGATGCGGATCTGCTGCTCTTTGCCGGTCGCCTTGTCTTTCGCGGAGACCGAGACGATACCATTGGCGTCGATATCGAAGGTCACCTCGATCTGCGGCACGCCGCGCGGCGCCGGCGGGATGCCCATCAGGTCGAACTGGCCGAGCAGCTTGTTATCGGCCGCCATCTCGCGCTCGCCCTGGAAGACCTTGATCGTCACCGCCGTCTGATTGTCGTCGGCGGTCGAGAAGACCTGGGACTTCTTGGTCGGGATGGTGGTGTTGCGGTCGATCAAGCGGGTGAAGACACCGCCCAGCGTCTCGATGCCAAGGGAAAGCGGCGTGACATCGAGCAACAGCACGTCCTTGACATCGCCCTTGAGCACCGCGCCCTGCACCGCGGCGCCGATCGCCACCACCTCGTCGGGGTTGACGTTGCGCGCCGGCTCGCGGCCGAAGAACTGCTTCACCGTCTCGATCACCTTGGGCATCCGGGTCATGCCGCCGACCAGGATGACCTCCGAAATCTCGCCGGCGGTGACACCAGCGTCGCGCAGGGCGGCGCGGCAGGGCTCGAGCGTGCGCTGGATCAAATCATCGACCAGGCTTTCGAGCTTGGCCCGCGTCAGCTTCATCACGAGATGCTTGGGGCCACTCGCATCGGCAGTGATGAAGGGCAGGTTGATTTCGGTCTCCTTTGACGAGGAAAGCTCGATCTTGGCCTTTTCCGCCGCTTCCTTGAGGCGTTGCAAGGCCAGCTTGTCGCGGCGGAGATCGATCCCCTGCTCGCGCTGGAATTCGGCGGCGAGATAGTCGATCACCCGGGCGTCGAAATCCTCGCCGCCGAGGAAGGTGTCGCCATTGGTGCTTTTGACCTCGAACACGCCGTCGCCGATCTCGAGGACGGAGATGTCGAAGGTGCCGCCGCCAAGGTCATAGACCGCGACGGTGCCGCTTTTCTTCTTGTCGAGGCCATAGGCCAGCGCCGCCGCCGTCGGCTCATTGATGATGCGCAAGACGTCGAGCCCGGCGATGCGGCCGGCATCCTTGGTCGCCTGGCGCTGGGAATCGTTGAAATAGGCGGGGACGGTGATCACCGCCTCGGTGACCTTCTCGCCGAGATAGGCCTCGGCGGTCTCCTTCATCTTGGTAAGGACGAAGGCACTGATCTGGCTCGGCGCATAGCGCTCGCCGCGCGCCTCGACCCAGGCATCGCCATTGTCACCGCGGACGATCGCATAGGGCACCAGCCCCTTGTCCTTGGCCACCATCGGGTCTTCGAAGCGGCGGCCGATCAGGCGCTTGATGGCATAGAGCGTATTGGTCGGGTTGGTGACCGCCTGGCGCTTGGCCGACTGGCCGACGAGGCGTTCGCCACTTTCCGTGAAGGCGACCATGCTGGGCGTGGTGCGCGCGCCCTCCGCGTTCTCGATCACCCGCACATCCTTGCCTTCCATGATGGCAACGCAGGAATTGGTGGTGCCGAGATCGATCCCGATAACCTTGCTCATAGACTTTCGTTCTCCTTCGCAGCGGCGGCGGGCGGCCCATGCAACGATTTCGCGGCACCGCCTGCGACCCCGCTCTGTGGTTGGTGTCGGCGTTGGATGTATTGAGCCCCCTCGGTCAGGGCAAGGGCCGGAGACGAAATTCCCCGGCCCATCGACGTGGTTTTCGTGGCCGCGACGGTTACGCCGTGGTGTCGAGCGGCGGCGGCAATGCCTCCTCCGGCGCCTTGGCCACCACCACCATCGCCGGGCGCAAAAGCCGGCCGTTCAGCGTCCAGGCAGCCGTCCAGGTTTGCAGAACGGTGCCTGGGGGATGGGTTTCGCTCACCTGCTCGGCCATCGCCTGATGCAGATTGGGGTCGAACATCGCGCCGGTCGGGTCTTCGGCGCGGATGCCGTGACGCTCCAGGATCGCAAGAAAACTGCGCTCGATGCCGGCGAGCCCTTCGCGCAGACGGGCGATGATTTCCGGCTCGCCCTCAGAAGGCGCCGGGAGGCTCGCGAGGCCGCGGCGCAGATTCTCGGCCGCTTCGACGACGTCGGCGGCGAATTTCTGCACCGCGTATTGCCGCGTCTCGTCGACCTCGCGCTTGGCGCGGGCGCGAATATTGGCGTTTTCGGCCTCGGCGCGCATCCAGCGGTCATTCATCGCCGCGAGTTCGGCCTCGAGTTCCTGAATGCGCGCCGACGCCGCTTGCATCAGCGCTTCGGGGCCGCTCGGCGCCTCGCGGTCAGCGCCGGGCGGTGAGGAGGGGGGTTCTTCGGTCATGGCGCTCAGTTAGGGCGCGACGCGGCGCAAGGCAAGAGTCCTGCCCGCTTTAAGAAATGGGTGATTTTCTGCGCGTAGGATCGCCCTTGCCCTGACGTCACGCTATTTTCGGAGAAGTTAGTATGCGCCTCCTCGCCTCACTCTCGATCGGCCAGAAACTCGCCGCCGGCTTCGCCCTCATCCTGCTCCCGCTCGCCGTGGGCAGCGGCTTTGATTTCTGGGAGCTCGGCGTGCTCCGCCAGGACAACGAACTCACGGCCAATTCCTTCGTGATCCTCACCGCCGCGCATCAGGTCGAACTCGCGATGGTCAATCAGGAAACCGGTCTCCGCGGCTTTCTGATCAGCGGCGATGCGAAATTCCTCGAGCCCTACCGCGCGAGCGAGGCCCTGTTCAGCCATGCGGTCGCCGATCTCCGCCAGCAGATCGTCAGTACCGACCAGCAAGAGCGGGTAGAGGCGATCGCGAAAGCCGGACAAGCGTGGCAGCATTATGCCGAGGCCGAGATCGCCGCGGTCAACGGCGGCAAGATGGATGACGCGCGCGACCGCGAAGCGGGCGGCGCCGGCAAGGCGCAGATGGATGCCGTCCGCGCCGATCTGACGCAATTCGAGAAGACCGCAGCTGAGCGCTTCGCAGCGCGCCAGGTTGAGCAGAACAGGATGCTCGCCACCATCAAATATGTCTCGCTCGCGGGTGGTGCGGTGCTGATCGGGCTCGCCATCGCCGCGGTTCTGTTCCTGATGCGCAGCATCGTCGCGCCGCTCCAGAAACTCACCGCGACCACCACCCGGCTTGCCGAGGGCGATCTCGCCGCGGAGGTGACCGAGACCGAGCGCCGCGACGAGACCGGGGCGCTCGCGCGCGCGATCGGCGTTTTCAAGCAGGCGGTCGCCGATGCTCGCCGGCTGGAGGCCGAGCAGCAGGCGGCGAGTGCCGCGCAGCTTGCCCGGGCGCAAGTGGTCGATCGCCTGGTCGGCGAGTTCGATGCCAAGCTGCGCACCGAACTCGATGGTCTCGCCGGCGCGGCGACGACGCTAAACGAGGTCGCCAACGCCATGCGCGCGACCGCCAGCCGCACCAGCGACCAGGCCCTCGCGGTCGCCAGCGGCGCCACCCAATCCTCGGCCAATGTCCAGACCGTCGCCGCCGCCGCCGAGGAGCTCGCCGCCTCGATCCATGAGGTCTCACGCAATATCGGCGCGTCGGCGACGATTGCGCTCCGCGCGCGGAGCGAAGCGGAGCGGACCGACGAAGCGGTGCGGGGGCTTTCCGACGCAGTGCAGAAAATCGGCAGCGTGGTCGCGCTGATTTCCGATATCGCCGGCCAGACCAACCTGCTCGCGCTCAACGCGACGATCGAAGCGGCGCGCGCCGGCGATGCGGGCAAGGGCTTCGCGGTGGTGGCGAGCGAGGTGAAGTCGCTGGCGACGCAAACCGCCCGCGCAACCGAAGACATCGCGAAGCAGATCGCCGCCGTCCGCGACGTTACCGCCGGCGTGGTCAGCGCCATCGGCACGATCAACGAAACCATCGCCGAGATGAGCGGCATCGCAAGCAACGTCGCCAGCGCCGCCGAGGAGCAGACGGCGGCAACCCAGGAGATCACCCGCAACATCGCCGAAGCCGCCCGCAGCACGGCGGAAGTCTCGGAAACCATCGGCGGCGTGAGCGAAGGCGCGCGCGAAACCGGCACCGCCGCGAACCAGGTTCTGACCGCCTCTGGCACCCTCGGCGAACAATCCGAGACGCTGCGGCGCAATGTTGCCCATTTCCTCGAACAAATGCGCGCTGCCTGAACGGCAGCGCCGCAGGCGCTGCCCCACGAAGAAAAGATCTTTTTTCAAAAAAGACCTTTTCTTCGCGCTTTTCTGTCACTCCCCCGCCAGCGCGGAAAACACATCGCCCGCCGGCGTCTGCCCGAGGATGTGGGCGCGGTGCCAGAGGGCGTAAAAGAGCAGCGTCCAGGCGGCCTGTCCTTCGTGCCGGCCACCCGCCGCGCGGAAGAGGGCGCGGACGCGGTCCGGGTGAGCGATTTCGGCGATGCCGGGCGATGCCGCGACCAGGGCGCCGAGGCGTTCACCGTCTTCAGCGATCCAGGCGCCGACCGGCACGGTGAAGCCTTGTTTGCGGGCAAAGGGCCGCGCCGCTTTCTGATGCGCGGCGAGCCAGGCGCGGAGCAGATATTTTCCCATCCCATTGCGGATTTTTAGCCGGTCGGGGAGGCGAAACACGGCGTCGGCGACGCCGCGATCGAGAAATGGCGTCCGCCCCTCGACGCCGTGCGCCATCAGGCAGCGATCGAGCTTGAGCAGGAGGTCGTTGGGCAGCCATTCGGCGATGTCGCTCGCCTGGGCCGCCATCAGGCGGGTGCGGCCGGGGCTGGCGGCGGCGGCCTCGGCGGCGGCGATGCCGTCGCGCCAGGCGCCGGAGCGGGCGCGTAGAACGCCGGGGACACGGTCGAAAATCCCCCGCCCGCGCATCACCCGGCCGCCCAAGAACCAGGGACGCATGGCGCTGCGATAGCGGCCATAGCCCGCGAACATCTCATCGCCGCCTTCCCCCGAGAGCACCACCTTGACAGCCTGCCGCGCGGCGCGGCCGAGGAACCAGGTCGGGATGATGGCGAAATCCGCCGCCGGGTCGTCCATCGCGGCGACGATCTCGGGAAGATGGCGCCAGACCATGGCGCGCGAAATTTCCAACGTCTCGTGTTGGGCGCCGGCGGCGCGGGCGAGTGCTGCCGCCGCCTCGCGCTCGTCGGCCGCGCCAGGCACATCGAACCCAGCGGTGAAGGCGAGCACCGGCGCCGCGTTGAGGCGCGCCATCATGGTGAGGAGGGCGGCGCTGTCGATCCCGCCGGAGAGAAAGAGGCCATAGGGCACGTCGCTCCGCTGATGCAGCGCGACAGAGTCGGCGAGCGCGGCATCGAGCCGGGCGAGTGCTTGCGGCTCGTCGATCTCCTCTGGCCCGCCTTCGGGCAGCGCCGGCGTCTGATGACGCTCGATCACGTGCCCGTCGGCGGCGACCAGGATTTCCCCCGGCAAAACGCGCTGGATGCCGGGATAGATGGTCGCCCCGCCGGTGGTGAATTGGAGTTGCAGCAGCTCCTCGCGGCTCTCCGGGGCGACGGCGCGCGCCACCACGCCGGCGGCGAGCAGCGCCTCTGGCTCGGAGGCGAAAACCAGCCCCTCCGACCCTTGCGCGAGATAGAGCGGCTTGATGCCGAACGGGTCGCGGGCGAGCACGAGGCGGCGGGCGGCGCGGTCATGGAGCGCGATCGCATACATCCCGCGCAAGGCGCCGACGAAGCCGAGCCCGTCTTTGTGCCAGAGATGAAGCGGCGGTTCGCAATCGCTCGCGGTGGCGAAGCGCGGCGGGTGCGGCCCTTGGCTGAGCGCGTCGTGCAGTTCGCGGTAGTTATAGATCTCACCATTGGCGACCAGAGACGCGGCGCCGGCGTGAAGCGGCTGGCGGCCGCCGGCGAGATCGATGATCGCAAGCCGCGTCTGCACGAGCCCGACGCGGCCGGCGATCTCCTCGCCCATGCCGTCTGGCCCGCGATGAGCGAGCGCCGCGGCAAGGCGCGCGAGCCGCGTCGGCGCCGGTGCCGGCGCCTCGGCGGTTGCTTGCACCCCGGCGATGCCGCACATCAGCGCGCGCTCGGCGCCTGGGCCGGCGCGGCGGGACGGACGATCCGAACTCGAAAGCGCTGCATGCCCTTCCATCCCCTATTTTCGCCACCAAAGCCAGGGGGCTTGCCGCCCGTCGCTGCGCCGCCCATGTCACCCGCATGACCCAGCTTGCCGAACTTCCCGACCGCGGCGTGATCACCCTCGCCGGCGCCGATCGCGTTGCGTTTCTCCAGGGTCTGGTCTCGAACGATGTCGCGCTGGCCGCGCCGGGGCGCGCGGTGTTTGCCGCTTTCCTCACCCCGCATGGCCGCTGGCTCGCCGATTTCCTAATTTTTTCCGATGGTGAGCGGTTGTTTCTCGATAGCGCGCGGGCGCAGATCGCGGATCTGCTCCGTCGCCTCGGGCGCTATCGGCTCCGCATGGACGTGACGCTCACCGAGGCGGACGCGATGCGCGTCTATGCCGCCTGGCATGGCACGCCGGACGGGTTGCCGGCGGCAGCCCTCAAAGCCGCCGATCCGCGCCACCCCGAGGCCGGCACGCGGATCCTGAGCCCGCTCGCGCTCGCCACCAACGCGAGCCAAGGGGATTGGGACGCGCATCGCCTTCGCCTCGGCCTGCCCGATGGTCCGCGCGACCTCGAGGCCGGCGAGACCCTGCTCCTCGAAGCGCGTTACGACGAATTCCAAGCGATTTCCTGGACCAAAGGGTGTTACATGGGCCAGGAGCTGACCGCCCGCACCCGCTATCGCGGCCTGGTCAAGCGCCGCCTCGTCCCGGTCATGGTCGAGGGCGATTGCCCGCCGCCCGGCACGCCGATCCTCAGCGGCGGCGAGGCGGTTGGCACGCTGCGCTCAGGATGCGAGGGTCTGGCGCTGGCGATGCTTCCGAACCCGCTCCCGCCCGGCCCCTTCACCGCCGCCGGGCGCCGCCTCGTCGCCGGCGCCACGCCCGGGTGAGCGCGGCGGCCCCAGGGAGGTAGTGGGTCAGGCTTTCTCGACCTGGCTATATTCGAGATCGACCGGGGTTGCGCGGCCGAAGATCGAGACGCTGACCTTAACCCGGCCTTTCTCCTCGTCCACCTCCTCGACCGTGCCGTTGAAGCTGGTAAACGGCCCTTCGGCGACACGGACATTTTCGCCGACCTCAAACAGCACCGCCGGGCGCGGATGCTCGGCGCCCTCCTTGGTCTGGTTCATCACCCGCTCGGCCTCGGCGTCGCTGATCGGGCTCGGGCGCTGCCGGCCGCCGAGAAATCCCGTGACCTTCGGCGTATCCTTGACGAGGTGCCAAGCCTCGTCGGTCAGCTCCATGTGGACGAGGACGTAGCCGGGGAAGAATTTGCGCTCGGCATTGACCTTCTGGCCGCGCCGCAGCTCGACCACTTCCTCGGCCGGGACGAGAATGTCGCCGAACTGATCGGCAAGCCCCTTCTGCGCCGCCTGCTCCTTGATCTGCTGGGCGATTTTCTTCTCGAAACCGGAATAGACATGCACCACGTACCAGCGCTTGGCCATCACGCAACTCCCATTCCGCAAAACGCTGCTCTGCCGCTCTGTCGCCGCATGTGCGCGCTCACCCGCCAAATCCGAACAACGCCTTGACCCCGAGCCCGACCACCTGATCGATCACGAAGAAAAACAGCGCCGCCAGCGCCGCCAGCGCGACGACCAGGGCGGTGGTGATCACCGTCTCCCGGCGGGTGGGCCAGGTGACCCTGCCGCCCTCGATGCGCACCTCGCGCAGAAACTTCGCCGGATTGACCGCCACGCCGCCCATTCCCCTTGTCACCAGGCCACACGCGAGGCCGACACCATGGCCGCCCGCGACCCATCACGCCGCGACCCACAACGCCGCGCCTCACGCGCCGCGCCGCGTGGCAGGGGTGGAGGGTCTCGAACCCCCAGCCTCCGGTTTTGGAGACCGGCGCTCTAGCCAATTGAGCTACACCCCTCCGCGCCGCGCGAAGGCGCTAGACACAATGCGGTGCGCCCCATGTCAAGAGCTTTCGCCGGCAGTCCCGCCACAAGCGGGCGCCGGCCGCCTCGCCGGGCGGGCGACGAGCGCGACCCCGGCTGCCGCCAGCGCCATCCCGAGCCAGGCGAACGGCGGGATGCCCTCCCCGGTCAAGAGCCAGGCGATCACCGCCGCGGCTGGCGGGACGAGAAAGAATAGCGCCGAAACCCGCGCGACCGCCCCCCGCCGGATCATCGCCAGCAACAGGCTCACCGCGACCAGCGAATTGGCGAGGACGAGATAAGAGAGCGCGCCCAGGAGCGGCGCCGTCCAAAGCACCCGCATCGGCTCGAGGGCGGCGGCGAAGCCCAGCGTCACCACGAAGCCGACGGCATATTGCACGGTGATCGCGCTCAACGGGTGATGCGCCGGGCCGGTGCGTTTTTCATAGAGCGTCCCCGCCGTCATTCCGGCGAGCGCGAGCCCGGCCCAGAGCAGCCCCGCCGCCGTCACCTGTCCAACCCCGGCGCGCGAGACGATCACCACCACCGTCCCCACCAGCCCGAGCGCGAGCCCGAGCCAATGCCGGCCGCCAACCGCGCCGCCAACGATGACGGGCGCGAGGAGGGCAACCAGAATCGGCTGCAACGAGGTGATCAGCGCGAGCCCGCTGGCAGAAAGCCCGAACTCCTCGGAGAGATAGCAGCCGGCGAAATAGCCGAACTGAATGAGCAGCCCGACGACGACGAGATCCCGCCACTCGCGCCCACGCGGCCGGCGCGGCCGCCAGAGCGCGATCGCCGGGGCGAGACACGCCAGCACCAAAGCGTAGCGGAGGGCGAGAAAGGTCAGTGGGTCGGCGTAAGCGAGCCCGATCTTGATGCAGATGAAGCCGGACGACCACAGCACCAGGAATATGACCGGCGCCAGCAGGAAGGGATCGAACCCGCCCCGCCCCGCGCCGCCCTGCGCCGCCCCGCCCTGCGCCGCACTGGTTCCCGTCACGGCTGGAGCGGGTGAGGGGAATCGAACCCCCATAACCAGCTTGGAAGGCTGGGGCTCTACCATTGAGCTACACCCGCGCTGTTGACAACCACCTTGCGGCCAAACGGCAAAGCAGGGGTTTTCTAGACAGTCAGCGCCTTGGCCGCAAGCGAAGGGTCTTGCGCCGGCGCGCGCGCATTACCCGCAAGCGAGGCGTTCCGGCCGATCGCAGCGCGGGCCGCGAAGCCCATCGAGAAGCGGCTGTAAAATGGCCGTCTCCGGCCGCCACGGCGGGTGGAGATCGCGGCGCAGCGTTTGGCGAACCTGCACGGCGCTTTCGCTGCGAACAACCCGCGCTGTCCGATGAAAGGACAAGCACGCATCATCCCAGGGCAAGCCGCAATGGGCCAGCATCCTTTGCACCTGTCCGGGGAAATCGTCGATCAGGTCTTCAAGGTGCAGATCGAGCACGATCCCGGGCGGGAGGACCTCCGCCCAATGGGCCATCAATCCATCATAGGCGTGATAATAACGGCCGAGTTCGCCGAGATCGTAGCTGAATGGGACATCATGGAACAATTTGGCGAAACAGGAGAGGCAGGTATCGACAGGGTCTCGCCGGCAATGAATGACCCGCGCCTGCGGCAGCGCCATGTGGATGAGGCCGAGATTAAGGAAATTGAAGGGATATTTGTCGGTCACGCAGGCGTAGCGCCCTGGCTCCGCCGCGGCCTTGAGCCGGGCGAGGTAGCGCCCCCCGAGAGCAACCAGGTCGGCATCGGTAAGACGCGGCGAAGAGAGGGGCCCCGCTGATCCGCCGCTTGCGCGTTCCGCCAAGGTCGCCAAAGCCTCGGGCAGCGCCGCAATCTCGCCGGCGCCGAAAACGGCGGGGTGGCTTGCGAGGATCTGCTCCACCAATGTCGTCCCCGATCGCGGCATGCCGACGATGAAAATCGGCAGCGCCGACCGGCTGCGATCGCCGCTCGCCGTCGCGATCATCTCGCGCGTGAAAGTCGCCCGGACACCCTCGAACACGCGCAGCATCGCCGCTTCGTCATAGACGAGGCGTGTTCTCTGCAGGGCGTTGCCACGAAGGAGATGGTCGAAAGCGGCCGCATGACGCCCGGCCCGCCGCAGCACCTCCGCCAGCCCGAAATGAAGCGCGATCCTATCTGAGTCCGGCATCGCCCCGGCCGCCTCGAGCAAGGACGTCATGGCCGAAAACAGCGGGTCTTCGCAGGTCAGCAGGCCGCATTGCGCGAGCGCGCGATAATAATGGCCTTGGCTCGGGGCCAATGTGATGGCGTCGCGATAAGCGGTGTCCGCCTCGTCGAAATGGCCGAGGGCACGCAAGACATCGCCAAGGCCCTTGAACGCCGCGTGCGACGTGGGATCGAGCGCGATCGCGCGGCGATAAGACCGGGCTGCTTCACTTTCCCGGCCCAAGCGCGCAAGCGCGAGGCCTATATTGTAATGAATCCCCGCGGCCAGCGGGCAAAGGGTGCGCGCCGTCTCGTAGCAGGCGAGCGCTGCTACGTAATCGCCGCGGGCAGCGAGGTGATTGCCCCTGGCGAAGCTCTCGGAAGCCTGGGCGGAAGGGGGCGATATCGTCATAGACCGAACAGAGAATTATCTCGCCCGCCACTGTCCCCGCTTTCGCTTAAGGAAAGGTTTCGACCGCCCCGCCGCCTGCCCGGCGTTGGCAGCAGTGATGCCCCGCGCCCCGTGACATCGAGGCTTTACCTCTTCGGGGTGATGCGGCAGGCTTGCGCCATGAGCATCATCCTCCATGACCTCGCCGGCGCTGACCCCGCGCTTCGCTTCAGCCCCTATTGCTGGCGCACTCGTTTCGCCCTGGCCCATAAGGGGCTCGCGGTCGAGACCGTGCCGTGGCGATTCCACGAGACCACGCGCCTCGCCGCCTTGGGCGCCGAAAAAGTGCCGGTGATCGAGGATCATGGCCGCGTGGTCACCGATTCCTGGGCGATCGCCGCTTATCTCGAAGACACCTACCCCGACCGGCCGAGCTTGTTCGGCGGCCTGGGCGGGCTCGCCCATGCGCGCTTCTTGAACGCCTGGGCCGACGCCATCCTGAATGTCGGGGTCGTCTCAATGGTGGCCGCCGATATCTGGGCGGCGCTCGATCCCCGCGATCAGCCCTATTTCCGCCAGAGCCGCGAAGCGCGCCTCGGCGGCACGCTGGAAGACCTCGCCGCCGGGCGCGAGGCGCGGCTCGCGGGATTGCGCCACAGCCTGACCCCGCTTCGGCTGGTGCTCCGCGCCCAGCCCTGGCTCGGCGGGGCGGCGCCGAGCTATGCCGATTACATCGTCGCCGGCAGCCTGCAATGGCCGCGCGTGATCAGCCAATTTCCGCTGCTCGCCGACGATGACACGCTGCGCCCCTGGTTCGATCGGGTGCTGGCGCTGTTTGACGGGCTCGGCGCCAAGGCGGCGCGCGTCGGCGCTGGCGGCGCCTGAGGGAGGGGCGGGATGGTCGCCGCGATGACACGGGCTGTTTTGGGCTTCGTTGCCGCCGCCCTCGCGGTGCTGACGTTCGAGCAGGCGATGTGGGAAGCACTCCACCTCCTCGCTAGCCCCGCGATGGCGCTGCCGGCGCCCTATCCGATGGACCCGGTGATCCCGTTCGGCCTGCCGCGGGTTGCGAATTACTGCCTGCTCTGTGGGATCGGCGGCGCCGTGTTCGGCCTCGCTTCCCCCTGGCTGCGCGGGCCGCTTTGGCTGTGGGGTCTCGTGCTCGGGGTCATCGTCGCCGCCGCCGGGCTGATTTTGGTCTCCGGGGTCAGGCACTTCCTGCCCGGCGCGCGATGGATTCCGCTCAAATATTACACCGAGATCATGACCATCGTGCTCACCTACGGCCTGCCGATGAGCGGCGCCCTCGCTTCGCCGCAGACCTGGCTTCGTTCGCTGCTAGTCGATGGCGCCTGGGGCCTGGGCTTTGGCCTCATTCTGTCCTGGCTCGGGGTGCGGCGCGCGCGGCGGTGAGGGCGAAGAGGCGCGTCAGGGCGGCGCTGGCAGGGATTTGATATAGCGCGCCAAAGCGTCCACCTGTTCGGCCGAAAGCGTGTTCGCGAAACCCGGCATTTCGCCCGGCGCGCCGTTTTCGATCCGCGCCCGGATTTCGTCCTCGCTCATCGCCGTGCCGGCGAGCCGCGGCGCTTTGTCGGCGGCAAGCCCGTAAGCGCCGTGGCACCAGCCGCAATGGCGGGCAAAGAGTTTTTTCGCGTCGATCGGCGGCGGCGCATCCGCGAGCGCCCCGGCGGCGAGCCCGACGCAACAAAGCACCCAAAGCGGGGTCACCAATCTTCGCATCCGTTCCTCGCATGGCGGCGGTCGCGCCACTAGTCCGCGGGCTCGCTCTGTGTCAAGAAATCTCTCAATATCCCACGCCCGGCCACGAGAGAGACGCCATGCGCACCGCACCGCTCCCCAAAGCCCCCTCCGCGATCGCCTGGCGCGCTTTGGGGCGCACCTTGGCGCTGGCGCTCGCGCTGATATCCGGCGCCGCTGCCGCCCAGTCGCCGCCGACCCCGGCGCCGCGCCCGGTGAGCGCCGACCTGCTGCGCCACCCCGATCCCGCCGATTGGCTGATGTGGCGCCGCACCTATGACGGCGCCGGCTTCAGCCCGCTTGCGCAAATCACTCCGGACAACGTCAAGACCCTGCGGGTCGCCTGGACCTGGTCGCTCACCAGCGGGCCGACCGAGACCACGCCGCTGGTTCATGA
>NZ_JBMFWJ010000003.1:0-142038 GCF_049965395.1 Acidibrevibacterium sp. | reverse complement strand
TTAAAAATTCATTCAATGTGTTCACGTGATCTGTGAATTTTATAAAATATTCTTAATAGGCTGCATCTTCCGTGCGCCCGGTAAAACGCCAATTCGCCCGGCGCGACGATCTATGAACGCGTGGCCAAACAACCGTCGATCTCAGAGCCCATCCTAAAATTCGGTTGATCGGCCTCGTGTCGTTTGATTCCCTCGATTTATCACAGCGTTGTTAGCGGCGCGCGGGTCGTCACGCGAAGGCTCGGTGGGATCAATCGCGCGCATCGTCTGTCCGCTGATGCTCGCCATGTTTTAAGAACTGGGTTTTAAGATGTGGCGGTCACACTCGGGCCCGGCGCCATGTCAGGAAAACGAAGGGCGGCGATCAAATCGGCGCGCTCGGCGCGGCAGGCGATATAGTTGGGGCCAAGGAAATCTTCATCGGCGATCGCGTATGGCTTGAACATCACCCCCTCGGGATAGAGCTTTCCAACCACGAAGCCGCGCGCGGTGAAAAATTTATAGTAATCCTCCAGAAAATCGCGGGTTTTAAGATTGATTTCGCCATATTCGAACTGCACGAGGTCAATCGCGTTGCGAGCGAACGCGTTTTGGAAGCCGTTAAGCACCGAAAACTCCGCCCCTTCGACGTCGATTTTCAGGAAATCGACATGCGCGATCCCATGCTCGGCAAGAAACGCATCGCCGGTGGTGACGCGTGCCGCGACCTCGGCGATCGTCGCATCATCATTCCCGTCGGCGGAAACCGTGACGGCGTCGCGGAGCGTGCTATTGGCGGTGTCATGTCGCGGCGAGAGATAGACCGTGATCGCCCCCTCATGATCGCCGAGCCCAAAGGGATGGATGGTGAGACGCTGGCCAAACGGCGCCGCGTTGACGGCGAGGGTTTCGGCGGTCGCGGGCGTGATCTCGAAGGCGTGAAGGCGTGCGTCGGGCAGCAAAGCGGCGGCGGCCAGCGACCACTCGCCGATATTCGCGCCGACGTCGAACAGCACAGATGGCTTGAACGGCGCCAGTGCCGCGAGCAGCGCCGCCTCGCCATTCAGATGGACGTCATATTGCCGGTTTTTCCACGCCTCGACGCATTGCTGCGAGAATGCGGCGAAAGCACGTGTATTGGCGTCGCGCCGGTCCCGCATCACCCGCCGCGCGAGCCACGCCGCGTTCTCCGGCCCCATCCGCGTAATCAAGCGGGCGAGCACGCGGATTTGAAATTCCGTCGTTAATCTGGTGAAATTAGGCATGAATGACACAACCCTCGAACAAAACGCGCGCGCCGGGATGACGCTTTCGATCGGCGTCGTCGTGCCCACCTATAATCGCGCCGGCTTTCTTCCCGAAACCCTCGATGCCATTCTCGGCCAGACACGGCAGCCGGACGCGATCATCGTCGTCGATGATGGCTCGACCGACGAGACGCAAGCGGTGCTCGCCCGCTATGCACCGCGGGTCAAGGCGCTGCGGATCACGAATTCGGGCGAACTGGTCGCGCGCAACACCGGCGTTGCGGCGCTCAAGACCGATCTTGTCGCGTTTTGCGACAGCGACGATCTCTGGCGCCCGGGTTTCCTCGCGGCGATGGAAGCGTTGTGGCGGGCGGAACCCGGCACCCGCGCCGCCTACGGCGATTTCGTCATCGTCCGCGATGGCGTTTGGCAAAACGAGAGCAAATTCGCCCAGGCGCCAGCCGGTTTTTGGGAAGGGCTGCGCGCGCTGGGGGCGGAGATCGGCGTGTTCGATACCGCGATCATCGCGCGCCTGATCGCCTTTCAGCCCTTTTTCCCCTCCGCCATGGTCGTCGATCGGCAGTATTTCCAGTCGGTCGGCGGCTGGGACGAAGCGGTGAGCCGGACCGTCGGCATGGATTTCGCAACCCATCTCCGCAACGCCGAACACCCGCCGCTCGGCGTGCTCCGCGCGCCGCTGGTCGGCATCAGGAAACATGGCGACAATTACTCCGCCGATGTCCAGAAAATGAATCTCGGCGATGCCCGCGTCCTCGAACACGTGCTGCGCACGCGCCCTGCTCTCGCCCCGCATGCGGCGCTGATCCGGGCGAGCATCGCGCGGCGCCGGCGCGAGGCGCTGGAAACCGCGTTCGCGCGCCGCGATTTCGCCGCCGTGCGGGAAATCCACGCCCTGCTGCCGACGGCCGAGCGGGGCGGGAAAATCGCCGTCAAACATGCCATCGCGACCTTGCCGGCGCCGCTCGCCAAACCCCTCGCCGCCGTGCTGCTCGCCGCCGGCTCGGCGCGCGCGCGATAATTTCCCCCTCATCGCGCCGCCGCCGAAGCGGCTGCGAGCGTGGTGGCGAGGTCGGGCATCGCCGCGAGGAAAGCCTCGAGCTTTGTCGCCGCCGTCGCCTCATCCATCGCGCCGGCCGGCGCCAGCACCGCAATCAGCGGCACGCCACTTGCAGCGCCAATCCCGAGGCTGCGCCACGCCTGGCGCAGGCGAAGCGTGATCCCCGGCCCGGTGGGCTCACCCGCCAGCCACAAGGCGCCGGCGACGACGCGAAACGGCGCCTCGGTCTCCGCGCGGGTCGCAATCAGCCGCCAAGGTTTCGCGGGGAGCGGCGAAATCAACGCATCATCGGCGCCCGCTTCTCCGGTGAGCACGCGCATCACCCGCAGAACGAGGCCAGGATCGGTCCGCGCCGGCAACGCCGCGACCGTCAGCCGGATCTCTCCGCCGGCGCACAGCAACGCGCGCATGGTGCCGTTGGCCACCGCGAGCAAGGCTGGCCGCGCCTCACTTGGGGCGGCGATGCAGCCGGCTGGCGCCGAAAAAGCGAGCCGCACGCCGGACGCCGCCGCCGCCCCGTCGAGCGCCATGGCGCTGAGCGGCGCGGCCAGCGCCAAGAGACCGAGCGCAAGGCCGGGCCAGAGCACCCGCGGTGCCGCAGACGGACGGGCAGGGATTGCCGGCGGCACCGCCATCGGCTCGCGGAACGGCAGCCCGCCGAGAATGAGAACAAAAGTCACGAAGGCGAAAAACCCCCAGCCATAGATCAGATGATCGGCGGTCGCGGCGCGGGCGCTGCCGATGATGTGGCCGAGCACGACGATGCCGAGCGCGCGCATGCCATTGGCGAGCACGGGGACGATCAGGGACGCGGCGATGAAAACCACCCGGCGCCCCGGGCTGCGATACATCACGCCGGCATAGAGCACCCCGAAGGCGATCGAAGCGACGAGAAAGCGGAGCCCAGCGCAGGCTTCGGCGACGTAGAATTTCCCCTCTGCGATCTCGATCGAAAAACCATCCGAGAAATAGGGAATGCCGAGCAGCGCGAGACCGTGATCGATGAAGCCAAGGGTAAAATTCTGCAAAGCCGGCACGAGAAAGCCGCCAAACGGCACCAGAAAGAACAGATAAAGCGCCGGCCAGAGCAGGCGGCGATAGAAATCCCACCCGAGACTGGCAAGCAACAAGACTTGCACCAGCGCCATCGCCGCGAGTTGCCGCCCTTCCATGATGCCGAGGCGCTCGGCGGCGAACCAGATCGCCGCCAGCGGCACGGCGGCGAGGAGTGCCAGCGGCCACGGCCGCGCGAACGCGCCGGCCAGCATCGCGCGCCGCTCCCAAAGCAGCCAGACGGCGATCGGCAGCACCAGAAAACCATGATTATAGGCAGTGGAATCCCACCAGGTCGCGACCGCGGCGTCCGCCTCGCGGTAAAACGCGAGCGCGAGCAGGATGAAGCCCGCCGCCAGCGCCGGCGCCGCCGGGCGAAACCCCGCCCACCACATGGGCGCCGACATCGTCGTCGGTTTCATGCTGGCACCTCCCCGCGCTTCACCGGCGCCGGGACGAACAGGGTATCAAGCGGCGCCAGCGTCTCCTCCCACGCGTAATGGCGTTGCATCGCCGCCCGCGCCGCCCGCCCAAGCTCCGGATGCCGCCCGGCGAGCACCGAAATGGCCGCCGCGATCATCGCCGGTGCGCCGTCCGCAACCAGGAGATCGCGCCCCGGCGCGGCGGTGATCCCCTCGAACGCCGCCGGTGTCGCGAGCACCGGCCGCGCCATCGCCATCGCCTCCAAAACCTTGTTTTGAACGCCGCGCGCGATGCGAAGCGGGGCGACGACCAAGGCGGCATGGGCGAGATAGGGGCGTGTGTCGGGCACGCGGCCGGTCACGACAACGCCAGGCAGGCGCGCAAGCTCACGCACCCCCCGCCCAGGCCGCGCGCCGACGATGTAAAATACCGGCGCCTTCCCGCCCGGCCGTGCTGCGCGCACGCCCGGCAGCACGGCCTTGGCGAACCAGATGACGGCATCCTGGTTTGGCCGATAATCCATGGTACCGGTGAAGACGATCGCCGGGCTGGCCTCGGGATAGGGGTTGGGCAGGCCGAGATCGGGGGCGAAACGAGCGAGATCGACGCCATTGGCGAGCGCGGTCACGCGCCCGCCGAGGTCTGGCGCCAAGAGCGCGAAATGCGCGCATTCCGCCGCCGAAACCAGGAACGTGTGGTCGAACTCGGCGGCGGCGGCACGCTCAAGGGCAAGCAGGGTGCGCGCCTCGCGGGCATAGAGCCAGCGCCCCGGCCAGGCGCTTGCCTCGGCGTAAGCGCGCCATTTCTCGGAATCGATATCGACCATGTCGAGAATACGCCGCCCGCCCCGCCTTCCCATCACATAGGGCGCCATCGCCGAGGAATAGACGAACACGTCACGGACGCCGCCGGCCCATTTGTCGGCGACCCAGCGGGCGAGGCCGCGATGGGAGAAATAATCGCGCGTCAGCGGCCGCCCCGGCCGCATCGCAAGGAGTGCCGTCAGCCGCCGCCGGCGGCGATGCAGCGGAAAACAGGCGAGATCGGCGCAAAATGTGCGCAAATCCGCGACATGCCGCCAATCTTCGGGATCATCGATCAGACAACCGACATGCACGCGATGATCGCGCGCGAGATGGCGAAGAATGTGAAAAGCGCGGATCTTCTCGCCCTTGTCCGGCGGATAGGGGATGCGATGGCTGAGAAAAAGCAGATCGGCCATGGCGGATCAGCCAATCCCGCGCACGATCGGCGGGCCGAGGACATTGGCGAGCGCAAGCGGCAGCCGCTTCCAGGTCGCGATCAGCAAACGGTATTTCGGGTTGAGCGGGTTGGTGTCGGGGATTGCCGCGCCCTCGGCGAGGAGATAGCGATAGCGGAGCGGCGTCGGCGAAAATCCCCAGTTTTTCTTGAAGGAAAACGCGCCGGTGCCAAGCTTGCTGCGTCCGAAATCAAAGAGCCGCACACCGCGCGCCGCAGCCCTGCGCATCACCTCCCAATACATGAAATCATTCGCCGCCCGCAAGCGCGCCCGTTCGGTGCCGCCGCCGTAATAGGGCAGTACCTCGTCACGAAAATAAAAATTCAGCACCGCCGCAACCGGCGCCCCGTCATCGAGGACGGTGAGGATATCGGCGCAATCGGCGAAAATCTCGAGCAGTAGGCGGAAATAGCGGCGGGAAAACACGGGCGTGCCAAGATTGCGCACGCTCTCGGCATAAATCCGATAAAACGGTTCGATGCTGGCGCCGACGCGCGAGGCCAGCCCGTTGCCGATACCCTTGCGCACCATCGCCCGCTGCTTGCGCGGGATCGCTTGGAGATTGGCCTCGTCCTCGGCGGCGATCGGCTTGCGGAACGTGACATAGCGCGCCGGCCCCTCGACCCAGCCATCGGCGAGCGGCGCGGCCTCGGCGGGACCATGGCGAAATTCGACACTTGGGGCGCCGCAAGCGCGCATTTTGTCGGCGGCGTAGGCGGCGAGGGCGGCGGCGGCTTCATCGTCGGCGGCGAGGGGGCCGCCATAGACGCAAAACGGGCTCGAGACCAGCGCATTGCCGAACAATAGCGAGGTCTTGTGAAACAGCGGCAGGACGCCAACGATGGCGCCATCGCGTTCGGCGAAGGCATAAAGCGGCCCATGGCCGAAAGCGCGCGCAATCACGTCACGCCAAGCGGCGCGATGGAAAAACGTGCCGGCGGGGAGGGCGGCAACGAACGCATCCCAAGCCGCGTCGGCGCGTTCGGTCAGCGGTTTGACGGTGACGGCCATGCCAGATCAAGCGGCCAAGTGTGCGGCGAAGACGCGGTCCATTCGGTCCCAGGTGAAATCGCGCAACAGCCGCTCGAGACGTCCGGCGGTCTGCGCGAGATTGACGTAATGGCGGAACCGGGCGCGGCGCGAGAGCCCCGCGACGCGCGGCTGGGCGGCGTCGATTTCCCAGGGATGGATATAGAAAATCCCGGCCCGCCGCTCCTGCCGATTGAGCCGGGCGAGGCCCTGGCGAAACAGCCGGTAAGGGAGGAGCCGGAAATAGCCGCCGCCGGCGCACGGCAGATTGCGCCCGAGCAAGCGGATAGTGGTCATCGGGATTTCCCAAAGCGCGCCATCGGCGGTGCGGAACGGCGTGCGCGGCGCCTCGGGCATGCCGTAAAGATCATGGCGGATCGGATAGACGCTGGAGCTATAGCGATAGCCCTGCTCGGCAAGCACCGAGAACGCCCAGGGGTTGCGCTGATTGATCGAGAATGTCGGGGCGCGATACCCCGCGACCGGAACGCCGCCGATCTGTTCGAGAATGGTCTTGGTGCGCGCGATATCGGCGGCGAAAGAGGCGGGGTCGAGGCGATCGACGCGGACATGGTCATAGCCGTGGCTCGCCAATTCATGCCCGCCGGCGACGATCCGCCGCACCATCGCGGGATGACGCTCGGCGATCCAGCCGAGGGTGAAGAAGGTGCCGCGCACCCCGGCCGCCGCGAAGCGATCGAGAAGGCGGGCGACATTGTCCTCGACCCGGCAGGCGATGCCCTCCCAATCGGCGCGCGCGATCACGGAAGACAGCGCCTGGACCTGGAAATAATCCTCGACATCGACCGTCATGGCATTGGCGATCGCCGCGCTTTCGCCCATCACGACCCCATCTCCCCCGTTCCGATCATCGCTTGAGACCGACATCACTGCCGAGCAGGTCAAGAAGACGCTCGAAAACCCGTTCCCGGCGCGCCACCACCTGCTCCAGCGCCTGCACCCGCTGCAGCAGATCGAACACCATCGAAACCTGCGGCTGGGCCGGCAGCGCAAGAGATTGGCCGGGCTCGGGCGTCACCGCGACCGGGGTTCCCGCGCCGAGATCGTCATTCAGTTCGCGCGCCGTGGTCTCGACCATCGGCTCGCTGATCTGCGATGTCTCCTCGAGCGCGCCATAGAGCAGAACCCGCGAACAGAGCCGGTTGATGCGGCGCGGCACGCCGCCGGTGTGGCGATAGACGGCGGCGAAGGCGCCGGCCTCGAAACTTGGATTGCTCCCAGACCAGCCGGCGGCCTTGAGACGATATTCGATATAGGCGCGGGTCTCCTCCTCGTTCAGCGGGCCGAGATGATAGGAGGCGAGAACGCGCTGGCGGAGCTGGTCGAGATCGGGGCTCGCGAGCGTGCGGCGGAATTGCGGCTGGCCGAGCAGGATGGTTTGCAACAAGGCATGCCCGCCATCGGTGATGTTGGAGAGCATACGCAATTCCTCGAGCGCCGGGATGTCGAGATTCTGCACCTCGTCAACAACGAGCAGGGTGCGCCGGCCGCACGCGCGATGATTGCGCAGCATCGCCTCGAAGTCACGTAGCAAAGCGGCCTTGTCACTGCCATCGATCCCGAACGCGGCGGCGATCAGGCGAAAGAGATCATTGCCGGAAACCTGCGTCGTCACGATCCGCGCCAACACATAGCTCGCTTGGTCGATCTCGGAGGCGAGACGCTCGACCAGCGTCGTCTTGCCGGCGCCGACCTCGCCGGTGATGATGATGAACCCCTCCTCCTGCGATAGGCCATAGACGAGATGGGCGATGGCGCGACTATGCACGCTCGATCCGAAGAAGAAGCGATGATCGGGGGTGAGCTGGAACGGCGGCAGCTCGAGCTTGTAGTATTCCTGGAACATGCACTCGCTATTGAAAGGTTTTGGTCAACCCGACGGTCACCATGTTCGCGGTCGCGCTGACGCCGGGCAAATTGCCGAGAAACTCCATATAGGTATATGTCGCGATAGCACTTAACGTTGGACTAATGGTGTAGGTGAGCGAACTCGATGCCTGAACTGTGGTGAAATTCTCCGCCGGCGACCCTGCGATATAAAACGACATCGGCCCATAGGTGAAAGAATTGGTCGCGCTCAGATCATCGGAAATCGTGTGGGTCCAAGACAGCGTCCCGTAAGACATGCGATCGGAATAAGACAGAATGCCCGGGACGACGGCGATCGCATAATCGGTCTCGTGGCTCCCGGTGAGCGAGAACGTGTCGCGGTCATAGGTGGTGGTGATGCCGGCATTAAAAAGCTTGGTCTGGAGCAATCCCTCCTCGAGGGCGAAGAACGGGTTGGCGATGGCGATCGGCGCGCCGGTCGCGGTCGAGGTGGTCTGTCCCGTCGGCAGCAGCGTCGAATTGGCGAGGTTGTTCTGGATCGCCTGCGGCGCGGTGTCGAGATATTCGGTGTAATTGGCGTTGATCTTGGTGCGTTTGGAAAGCTGATACTCGCCGTCGAGATAGGGATAGGTGAGGCCGTATTTGTGGCCGTAGGTCGCGATCACGGTGCTATCGGCGTTGGGCTTCCATTTGAAGCCGACATCCCAGATCGCATCATGGATCGCGATGTCGGGCTGCATGTTGTAGTTGATGTCTTCCCAGCCGCCGCCAAAGAGCAGCGCGAAGCTGTGCGTCAGCGCATAGGAAAATTCGTTGTCATAGATATTCTGATAGGAGTCCGGCCCCATGCCGAAGCCGTTATATTGCTGCAGATCGGCGGTGCTCTGAAGTTGCAGGCGGCCGAGGAAGTTCCCGGTGGTGAATTGCGCCTGCTCCTCGCTGGTCATCAGATTGCCGTTGAAGGGATTGAAGTAGGCGGGATACTGCGAGCTTGGCGGGATATAGCTGTCGACGCCATTGAGCCCGGCCAAGCCAAAATTTGTGTTGTTGAAGGAATACATCAGCTTGCCGGTGCCGTAATCACCGAACTGGTGCTGAATATAGGGGGCGACCGAGAAGCTGGTGATCTGCTCGGTAAAAGCCGGGTTATAGCCGAACGGGCCGATCGAGCCGCCGGGTGTGTCCTGGGTCGAGGCAAACCCCTGAAGATTGAGGAACAGCGTTTCGGGCACGAGGGTGATCGTCGCCTGCGCGGTGCCGTTCTCGTCGATCTGATTGAGCCCGGAATAGCCAGGATATATCAGGAAATTGGGATCATAGACCGCCGTCGCTTGGACACGCTGGGTATCGCCGACGATCGAGATCGAGGGGTTGATCGAGGTATAGATGTCAGAATCGCGCGGCGCGCTGATCATCAGCACGTTGTCGATATAGGTCTCGCTGACATTGAGGCTGGACGTGATCGCCCACGCCGGCGGCGTGCCGCCCGCTGGCGGCGGCGCCGGGGCGGCCGGGGTGAGCGGCGTCGGCAACACGTCGGGGTTGGCGAGCGGCGGCGCGCCGAGATTGACTTGCGCCACCGCGATCGGTGAGGCCGGGGCGGCCGGCGGGGCGGGGAGCAGAGCGGCGTCCTGCGCCCGGGCTGCGGTACCGCCGAGACCAAGCCCGCCCGCGCCGAGCACCAGGCCGGCGGCGATCCGCCGAAAATACCCGCCGGCATGGCGGCGAGGGCAGGCCGCGGCGCTACCGCAAAAAGCGCTCATGTGATGACCACCCTGCCTCCCGTCCGACGCGATCAGTAATAATAGGCGCCGAAGGTGCTCTTTGTCGTCAACTGAGATTTGTTGAGCAAGAGAGTGATCGTCGAACACGCGGCGATGAGATCGAGCGAGGACTCCACCTCGCCGCGCTTTGTCCGCTCGGCCTCGACCACGAAAACAATCTGCCCGACCACCGGGGCGAGCGCGCTCGGGTCGCTCGTCGAAAGGCAAGGCGGCGCATCGAGCATGATCACCATCGAGGAGAAGCGGCGGGCCAACCGCTCGACGGTGGTCGCAATCGACACCTTGGCGGCGAGATCACCGCGGCCAGGACCGACACCGCCGATCGGCAGGATCGACAGGGTCTCAAGCCGCGTCGGCACCACCAGCGCCTCGGGGCGTGGCATGAGGCCAGCGCCGAAATCGAGCAAGCCGGGCTGTTCGGTGAGGTTGAGATGGTGTGAGAGCGACGTATGTTTGGCATCGGCATCGACGAGCAATACCTGGCGCGCGCCGAAATGTGCGATGGCGGCGGCAAGGTTGAGGGCGACGAAGCTTTTGCCCTCATTCGGCCGGGAACTGGTGATCATCACCAGGTTTGAGAGGCCAGAGCTCTGTTGGCCGGGTTTGGCGCCGGCGTCGAGCTGGCGCAGAACCTGGCTCTGGACGAGGCGGAATTCCTCGGCCACGCGGTCGCGCTTGCGCCCCCAAGGGATCATGCCGGCTTGCTCCAAAACCGCCAACTCGAGGGGCGGCGGCGGCACGAAGGCGGCGGGAGAAAGCGGCGCCGTCCGCGCGGCGGGAGCCTCCTCGCTGGGCGCTGGCGGCAACGGCGCCGAGCGAGTGAGCTCCTCGAGACCACGGAGATGCTTCGCCGCGCGCTCGATGAGATGAGACGTCTTGGTTTGCACCGTCACACGAACCTCGCCAGCCAATGCGAGCCCGGCATGGCGGCGAACCAATGCGGCCCGGTGATGAAGGCGCCGAACATGAAAACCAGCAGGATGACGCCAAACCCGAAGGTGATGATGGGCATCATCGCCGCGCCCCGCGGTCCGTGCGAGGTCAGCGAAATGCCACCGAGCACCGGCAGGCCGAAGCTGCGGAGATCGTTCGCGGTATAGAAGCAGGAATCGAGATGCGCGAGCAGCAGCGCAAGGCCCGCGCCACCGCCGAGCCCGGCGACCAGCACGCCGGCCATCAGCAAGGCACGCTTTGGCGCCACCGGCGCCCGCGGCATCTGCGGCGGATCGATGATTTGGAGGCGCAGCTTGTCGGCATCGGTATCGGCCGCCGAGGAGAGCCGCATCACCTCACGCCGGCTGAGCAATTCCTCATAGGTCTTGCGGACCACCGCGTAATCGCGATCGAGATCCATGTATTCGGCCTGCAACCCCGGCTCGTTGCGCACGATCGCGGCGAGCCGATCGCGCGATTTGATCGCCTCGTCACGCTGGCGACGGAGCGAATTCACCGTCGCCTCGGCGTCAAGCAGGCGAACCTTGATCTGGTCGTAGACCGCGTTCGGCAAACCATGTCCCGCGTTGGCGCCAGCATGCGCGCCGCCGCCGCCGCCGGCGCCGGCGCCGGTATAAGGCGCGGCTTTCAGCGCCTCGACCAAGCGGCGCGCGGCGATCACCTCGGGGTGGTCCTCGGTATATTTCAATCGCAGCTCACGGAGTTTCTTCTCCGCGGCGATGAGATCGGGGTCGGCGGCGGCGGCGCCGGCGTTGTGCTGCAGCGCCGCCCGTCCCGCTTCTGACATCTGTAGCGGCGAATTCGAGTGGAGATCTTGGGCGAGCATGTCACGCTTGGCGATCGCATCGGCGAGTTCGCCTTCGAGCTGAGTGACCTGCGCGCGTGCCGCTTCCAGCCCGCCGACCCCGCCATTCGCGTCAGAGGGCAGCAGCTCCATGTATTTGGCCTGAAACTCGGCCCGTCGATGCTCGGCCTCACGCAGCTTGGCCTCATATTCGGCGATCTGGGCATCGAGGAAGCGTCCCGCGTTCTGCATCTGCGAGCGATTGGTGCCGGTCGCGCTTTCGACGAAAATGGTGATCAGCGTCTGCACCACGTCATAGGCAAGGCGCGGGCGGGTGTTGCGGTAGGTGATGGTGAAAAGGTTATTGGTCTGTGACTGGATGCGGATCGCCGTCGCCAATTGCTCGATCAGCGCGTTGCGGCGGACCGGATCGGGGGCAAGCAGGTCGAGATCGGTCTTCGAAATCAGCTTTTCGAGATTGGGCCGGCTGAGCAAAGTGCGCTGCAGGAGATCGACCTGGTTCGCCGGCGTGCTGTCGATGGCGAGCCCCCGCAGCAGCGGCGTGAGCACGGCGTCGGCATCGACATAGAGCCGCGTGCTCGCCTCATATTGATTGGGCATCAGCACGACACCGACCCAGCCGCCAAGACAGAGAAGCCAAGCGCCGGCGAGCGCGAGCCACCGCCGCCGCCAGGCGCCGACGAGGTAGCGATGCAGAAGCGTGGAAAGCTGGTCCATCGCCCCCACTCAGAACCAGGATTGCGGAATGATCAGCGTATCGCCTGGCTTCATTTCGACATTCTGCGACACATCGCCATCCTTCAAGAGACTGCTCAGCTTGATGTGGATGATTTCCTGCTGGCCGTTGGCGCCACGGCGGACGATCACCGAACGGTTGCCGGCGGCGTATTTGGTCAGCCCCTTGGCCTCGATCATCACGTCGAGCACCGTCAGATGGTCGCGATAGGGGATCGCCATCGGGTCGGCGGCCTCGCCGATCACCCGCACCTGGCGGTCAAACGGCCCGACGAAGGAGTGCATCATCACCGTCACCGTCGGGTCTTTGACGTATTTCTTCAGCTTCTCGGCGATGTCTTCGCCGAGCTGGGTCGGAGTCTTGCCGGCCGCCATCATGTCGGGGACCAGCGGCACCGAAATCCGCCCGTCGGGCCTGACCGGCAGCGCGGTGACGCTGAGATCGGCCGCCTGATAAACGAAGATCGACAGCGTATCGCCGGGGCCGATGATATAATCGCTGGCGGTGGCCGGGGTGCTGGTATTGGTCGGATCAAGCGCCTTCGGCGCCGGTGAACACGCCCCGACCAAGACCCCGATGAGGGCCAAGGCGACGATCCCCAAAGTCACTCGCTTCATGCTCACCACCGCCCGCGCGTTACGTCGCCGTCCAAGATCAGCTGTTATTAGTAGAGGTTCACCGTCGAAGACATCCCATCCGATCCCAGCAGACCCGCTTTTGGCGGACCAGGCGCAGCGCCGCGGCTGGCATAGGCGCGGAAGGAATTGAACCCCCAGCCTCTGCCATGTGATGGCAGCGCTCTGCCGTTGAGCTACACGCCTTCAAAATGCCGCCACAGTCACGCCACCTTACCTCGGCAGGAAATAGCAAAGAGATTATTTTTTTGTAAAGTTTGCTCCGATCGACACCCAAGCTTACCGACCCGGCGGTGACGCCGCCACCAAAAATTAACAATCCCTTCACATCGATGGCATGGCAGCCGCATTGACGGTGGCTTAACATCATCGTTGACATAGCTTCAACATCCGTCGTAAATTTTGCCTCAGATGGCAGAAATTAGTACATAACCGAAGGTTGTTGTCGGTTCGATATGAGATAAATAAATAGAACCGTTAGGTAAATTGCTCAAATGTTCATTTTTAAAATACAACTTTCATAAAAAATTTCATTCGTGAAGAGTGATTAGCATGGCGATTAAAATCGCATCAACCCTTGGGTTGTGTTGAATTAACGAATGTTCGGGGAACAGGGGTCGGCGCCGATCATGGAGTCATGCGGTTTTTTGAATGATGCCGAAATATCGACCGAGCCGTGAGAGTTCGGTGCCTGCTTCAGAGTCATCACGGTGTGATTTTCGAGACGCCCTCCGGAGTGTTGCTGTGAGGATACGATGACCAAAATATTCGGCCATTACATGCCTTCGGAAATGCTGATGCTGTGGCTGGTCGAGGCCGCGCTCAGCTTTACGCTGATCGCTGCCCTGCTCGCCTTCGGCGCGACCGGCCTCTTGCCGGCGAACCAGTCCGTCTACGGCGGCGCAGTCCAGGCGGTTGACGTCGCGGCACTGATCACGCTTGCCTTCGGTCTCGCGGGCTCGGCGCTCGGGCTCTATCGGCGGGAAACGCTACTTTATACGCGGCAGCTGCTGGTCAATATCGGTATCGTCGCGCTCATCGTGCTGCCGGCGCTGGCGATGTTCGCGCCTCTCTTTCATACCGATCTCTTCGCTCTGCTCGCCAGCCGGGAGGCGCTATGGCTGCCGCGTATCCTGTTCGCCTGGCTGCTTTGTCTCGCCCTCACCCGCTCACTCTTTCGCGTCGCCCTCCGCCATGGGGTTTTCGCCCACCATATCCTGGTGTTGGGCGACCCCGATAATATCCGCGGAACGCCCGCGCCGCGGCTCGATGACGCCGGCTTTTTTACCATTGCCGCGTCCGTGAGCGACCCTGCCGCGCTCGATCCGGACGCGCTGCGCGCGCGTAAAATCTGGGGGATCGTGATCGCCGCCGCCGCCCGCGCAAGCCTGCCGGCGGCGGCGCTTTTGCGTTGCAAGAGTGCCGGTATCCGTATCTTCGACGAGGTCGACTTCCGCGAACGCCGCTTCCGTCGCCTCGATCTCGACCGCTTGCCACCGGACTGGCTGGTTTTTGCCGAGCGCGCCTTCGCGAGCCGGCTCGATCAGGCCTTCAAACGCGGCTTCGATCTCCTGCTCAGCGTCATGATGCTGATCCTGGTGCTGCCGCTCATGCTGCTCGCCGCCCTCGCCATCCGCCTCGATAGCGCGGGGCCGGTGTTTTACCGCCAGGAGCGCGTCGGGCTGCACGGCAGGACCTTCATGCTGCTGAAATTCCGCAGCATGCGCACCGACGCCGAGGCCGCCGGGCCGACTTGGGCCGCCGCCCATGATCCCCGCATAACCCGCGTCGGCGGCTTTCTGCGCCGCACCCGGATCGACGAACTGCCGCAACTAATCAATGTGCTCCGCGGCGAGATGAGCCTCATCGGGCCGCGCCCCGAGCGGCCGCATTTCGTCGCTAAGCTCGCCGCCGCGATCCCCCGTTACCATGATCGCAGCTTCGTCAAACCCGGCATCACCGGCTGGGCGCAGGTCAATTTCCCCTATGGCGCCTCGATCGAAGATGCCCGGATGAAGCTCGCCTACGATCTCTATTATGTCGCTCGTCGCAATTTTTTCCTCGATCTGCTCATCCTCTTCTCCACCGTCCGGGTGATCCTGTTCCGCGAAGGCGCTCGCTGATCCCGCGACAGGGTGAGAAAAATCGCGTATCTCGGCAGGAATGGCATGGATCGACCCTTTCCTCTATCCGGTTTGCGCCGCGGCTTATCTCGCGCTCGCGCTGTTCGTCGCGCTCGCGGGGCAAAAGCGGCGTAAGGGGCTGGTGCTGAGCGACGTCGCCCTGGTCATCGCCAGTCTGGCCACGGCCGCCTGGGCCGCCGCCATCGCCACCGCTCCGGAAACACCGCTCGCCGCCCTGCCCGGGGGGCTCGAATTGGCGCGTGATGCCGCTTGGTACGGCTTTGGCCTCCTTTTGCTGCCGTCACCGTCGCCCGGGATCAGGCCGCTTCGTCGTCCCCTGGTTGGCTTTGGTGTGATCGTTCTCGTCTTTGCCGTTGGCGCCGCGTTCATCGCCCCCTCCTCCGGCGCGGAAATGACCCTCGCCTCGCCGGCGATCGCGGCCAGGCTCGGTTTCGCCGTCGCCAATCTGCTGCTCATCGAAAATCTCTACCGCAACAGCCGTCCCGAGCGACGCTGGCATATCAACCTGCTTTGCATCGCGCTCGGTGCCCTGTTTGCCTATGATCTCGCGCTTTACGCGGACGCGGTGCTGTTTCGCCGGCTGTCGCCACCGCTTTTCGCCGGCCAGGCCATCGTCGTCGCTGGCCTCGCGCCGCTCATCGCGTTGGCGACGCTGCGCAACCGCAAGCACGGAATCACCCTTCAGATTTCCCGCAGCGTCGTCTTCCACACGACGACGCTGATCGGAAGTGGGCTTTTCCTCCTTGCCCTCGCCGCCGCCGGCGAAGTCTTCCGGCGCTTCGGCGCGAATTGGGGAACGCTCGCGGAAATTTCTTTTCTTTTCGGCGGTCTGGTGATCATCGCGGTGCTGCTCAGCTCCGGCTCGGCGCGTTCGCGCCTGACCGCGCTGGTCGTCGATCATTTCTTTACCACTCGCTACGATTATCGCCGGGAATGGATGCGCTGTATCACCGCCCTCGCGACACCCGACCCCGCCGTCCCCCTGCACGAGCGGGTGATCCGCGCGACCGCCGAGGTGGTGGACAGCCCCGGCGGCGTCCTGTTTCTGCGCGCCGCCGAGGAAACCGGATTCCACTGGGGGGGCTCGCTCAACCTGCCGCCGGCCGGTGTCATGCTCGGGTCCGACCACCCCCTGCTCGCCCGGCTGGACGCGGGCGAGCAGGTGCTCGTCGCCGCGCCTGGAACCGCGCCCTGGATCGAGGGCTTTCCGCCGCTCTGGCTCGCGGTGCCGCTGGTCCATGCCGGGCGGCTGATCGGGCTGATCCTGCTGTCCCCGCCACGGGCCCCCTTCCGTCTCGACGGCGAGGTCTTCACGCTCCTCCGCACCATCGGCCAGCAGGTTGCGGTGTTCCTCGCCGAACAGCGCGCAACCCAAAGCCTGGTCGAAACCCGGCATCTGCGCGAATACGGCCAACGCTTTGCCTTCGTCGCCCACGATATCAAGAATGTCTCGAGCCAGCTCTCGATTTTGCTCGCCAACGCCGAATTCCACCTCGACAACCCCGATTTCCAGCGCGACATGCTGGCGACCGTGCGCGCCGCGGTGGCAAAAATCACCGCTCTTCTGGCGCGCCTCAACGCCTCCGAGAGCGACACCCCGGCAAGCGCCGTCGCGCCACTCGAGCGGATCGCCGCCATCGCCGCGACCTTGCGCCAAAGCCGCGGTGTGCCGATCGCGATCGCACCGGCCCAACCCTGCGGCAAAATCGCCATGCCCCTCGAAGCCTTCGACGCCGTCATCACCCATCTTCTCGACAATGCCCTCGACGCCGAGGCGAGTGCTGGCCGTCCGGGCCATGTCGAAGTCCGGCTGCGCGAGGAAAGCGGCGCCGTGGTGATCGAGATCAGCGACCGCGGCACCGGCATGAGCGCGGATTTCATCCGCGACGAATTGTTCCGCCCCTTCCGCTCTTCCAAACACAGCGGATCTGGAATCGGGGCTTTCCAAGCGCGCGCCCTGCTCCAAAAGGCCGGCGGCAGCCTGCACGTCACCAGCACGCTCGGCGAAGGCACCACCATGCGCCTGTCGCTCCCTCTCGTCAGCCACCCCGTCACCGCATGACGCGCGAAAGCAGCAAGGCCAGGGCCGCTGCCCCTGGACCCCGCCAGGGACACTGTCTCTGGACCCTATTGCGCAAGGATTTTTCTGGAGGGGCGCGACAAAACGCCGGCTGGCGCTCCGTTGCGCCCCTCCAGAAAAATCCTCCCGGGATGTGGGTCTGGGGGCACTGCCCCCAGCGGGTCCAGGGCAGCGCCCTGGCCTTGCTCCCCACAGGCGGCGTGTCATGAGTGTCGCGAAATTATTGATCGTCGAGGATGATGAGGGGTTATGCGGCCAGTATCGCTGGGCGTTTCCCGGTCTCAAGCCGATCATCACCCATCGTCGGGCGCAAGCGTTGGCGGCGCTGGCCAAGGAGCGCCCGGGAGTGGTGGTGCTCGATCTCGGCCTGCCGCCCGATCCTGACGGGGTGAGCGAGGGGTTTGCGACGCTCGAGGAGATTTTGCGCGCCGCACCTGCGACCAAGGTTATTCTCGCAACCGGCGCCAATGAGCGCGAGAACGCGCTCCGTGCGGTGGCCGCTGGGGCCTATGATTTCTACGAAAAGCCGATCGATATCGCGGTCTTGCGCGGGATCATCGATCGCGCGATGCGCCTTTATGAGCTGGAAGCGGAGAATAAGCGTCTCGCCGAAGCGGCGGCGCAGAGCCCGCTGCCGCGCATCATCACCGCCGCCGAGCCGATGCTGAAAATCTGCCGCGACATCGAGAAGCTGGCGACAGCCAACGTGCCGGTGCTGCTGCTCGGCGAAAGCGGCACCGGGAAGGAAGCGTTGGCGCGGGCGCTGCACGATCTCGGGCCGCGCGCCAAGGGGCCGTTCATCGCCCTCAATTGCGGCGCCATCCCAGAGAATTTGCTGGAGAGCGAACTTTTCGGCCATGAGCGCGGCGCCTTCACCGGCGCCGTCAAGCAGACCATCGGCAAGATCGAGATGGCGCATCTCGGCACCCTTTTTCTCGACGAAATCGGCGATCTGCCGCACCCGCTGCAGGTCAAACTGCTGCGCGTCCTTCAGGATCAGGTGGTTGAGCGGATCGGCGGGCGGCAGCGGATCCAGGTCGATGTGCGCATCGTCTCGGCGACCAACCAGGGGATCGAGGCCGAGGTCGCAGCCGGGCGGTTTCGTGGCGATCTCTTCTACCGTCTCAATTCGGTGACGCTGCGCATCCCGCCGCTCCGCGCCCGCGAGGGTGATGCGGTGCTGCTCGCGCGCTATTTCCTGCATCGCTTCAATGGCGAGTTCCACCGCAACGTGCGCGGCTTGAGCGAAGCGGCGGTCGCGGCGCTCGCCGCCCATGACTGGCCGGGCAATGTGCGCGAGCTGGAGAACAGGGTGAAGCGGGCGGTGGTGATGAACGAGACGCGCCTGATCGAGCCCGTCGACCTCGAACTCGCCGAGCCGGTGAGCGCGAGCAGCGATGACGGCGAACCATGTCTCGATCTCCGCGCCGCGCGAAGCCGGGCCGAGCGCGAGGTGATCGAACGGGCATTGGCCCGCAGTGGCGGAAATCTCTCGCATGCGGCACAATTGCTTGGCGTCAGCCGCACGACCTTGTACGGATTACTGCGAACCCATGGCCTCGACGCCTCGCTCCCCGACGGGGCTGCGCAAGACATAACGGAAAACCGATAATGCTCGCATCTCACCCGCGTCCTTCCCGACTGGCCCGGCTCGCGCTCACCGGCACGGCGCTGGCGGCGCTGCTTTGGCCAGGGTTTGCCATGGCTGCCGATCATTACGCCAAGGCGCAGGCGCTGCTCGCTGCCGGCGATCTGCGCGGCGCGCAGATCGAACTCCGCAACGCCGTGCGGGACGATCCCGAGAATGGCCGCGCGCATCTCGGCCTCGCCGATGTCGATCTCCGCCTCGGCGATCCCGCGGCGGCGGAAAAGGAAGCGGGCAAAGCGCGCGATCTCGGCACCGAGCCGCGGCGCGCGACGGAAATTCTGCTGCAATCCTATCTCGACCAGCAGCGCCCGCGCGATTTGCTGCAGACGTTTCCGGCGACCGGCAATCCGCCCGATCTCGCGCCGACCATTCTCGCCGCCCGCGCCCGCGCCGAGCTGATGCTCGACCAGGTGGACAAGGCCGCCGCCGATATCGACGCCGCCAAGGCCATCGCGCCTGACTCACCCGAGGTTCTGCTCACCGCCTCGCAAGTCGCCAGCGCCAAGGGCGACCCCAAGGCTGCGGAAGCGGCGATCGCGGCAGTGCTCAAGGCCGATCCAGAGAACGCTGCGGCGTTGCGGCGCAAGGCACAGTTCACGGCCAATGCGGGCGACCGCGCCGGCGCGATCACGATCCTCGATGGTGTCATCGCGCACGATCCCAACGACATCGTCGCCCACTTGCAGCGCGCCGATCTCCTGATCGCGAACCGCCAGAACGACAAGGCGAAGGAGGATATCGC
Organism: Acidibrevibacterium sp.; assembly: GCF_049965395.1. Lineage (NCBI taxonomy): Bacteria > Pseudomonadati > Pseudomonadota > Alphaproteobacteria > Acetobacterales > Acetobacteraceae > Acidibrevibacterium > Acidibrevibacterium sp. Next base: position 122,589 of record NZ_JBMFWJ010000003.1, on the reverse strand, counting down.
CGTCGTCCAGAAAATGCTGCCAAACAACGCCCAGGCAGTCTATCTCCACGCCCTGATCCTGGCCGAGGCCGGGGATTTCAAGGGCGCCGGCGCCGATATGGAAAAGCTCTCGAGCGTGCTTTCGCGCATGCCGAACGCTTACTACATCGACGCCTTAGTCAAAAACCAGCTCGGCGAGCGTGAGCAAGCGCTCGATTCGGCCCGGCGCTACGTCGCCCGTTTCCCCAATGATGCGCGCGGCGTCGCCCTTCTGGTCCAGATCGACATGGCGCGCCACGCCCCGGATGATGCGATCGCGGCGCTCAACAAAGCGATCCTGCTCAATGACAAGAATCCCGCTTTGCATGAGTTGCTGGGCCAGGTCTATCTCGCGACCGGCAAGCTCGCGCCGGCGATCGCGAGCTATGAAACGGCGAGCGCGCTGGCGCCCGATAATGCCGCGCTTTTGAGCCGGCTCGGGGAATTGAAGCTCGATGCCGGCGACAATGACGGCGCGGCGGCGGCGTTCGAGCGCTCACTCGCGCTCGATCCCAAGCAAGCCAAGGCTGGCGAGATGCTGGTCCTCACCGGGATCGTCGCCGGGGATTTCAGCCAGGCCGAGAGCCATCTTGCCGAACTCAAGAAGCAGGAGGGTGACAGCGCCGTGGTCGGCAATCTCACCGGCCTCCTGAAACTCGCGGAGATGGATTATCCCGCCGCCGAAGCGGCCTTCGCCGGTGTCATCAAAGCCCATCCTGAGGCCATCGCCGCCAAGCTCAGCCTCGCGCGGCTACAATTGCTCGAAGGGCAGAATGACGATGCCTGGAAATTACTCGACGAGGTGCTTGCCAAACAGCCGGGGAACCGCACCGCGCTCACTATCGCCGTCGCCGCCCGCGAGCAGCAGGGCGATACGAAAGCAGCACTCGCGCTGCTTGCGCAAGCGCATGCGGCCATGCCGAACGACGCCGCCATCGCCGCGAGCTATGCCGGGCTGCTGCTGCGCACCAATGACGCCAAAGGGGCGCTCTCGGTCACTCTCGGCAAAGATCAGCCGGCAGCGGTCGCGCTGCTGATGGTTCAGGCGGCAGCGCAGGCTTCGCTCGGCCTCAATGACACCGCGCGCGACACCTACCGCCAAATCCTCACCCTCGATCCCTCGCAGACGACGGCGCGGATCAATCTCGTGCGCTTGCTGGTCCAGGCCAAAGATTATAGCGGCGCCGACGCGGTGATCGATGCCGGGCTCAAAGCCTATCCCGCCAATTACGAGCTGATGCAGGCCTCGCTCGGCGTCGCCCTCGCCTCGGGTGGCGCCGATGCGGCGCTGGCGCGCGCCGCCAGCCTCGCCAAGGACGCGGCGCATCTGCCGGCCGCGCGCGCCTTGCCGGGGGATTTCTACATGTCGCAAAAAAATTATGACGCGGCGGCGAAAGCCTATGAAACGGCCGCCGCCGACCAGCCTTCGACGATGCTCGTGCTGCGCGAGGCGGCGGCGGAAAACGCCGGCGGCCACAAGAAAGCGGCGATGGCAACGCTCAGCGACTGGGTCGGAAGCCATGCCGACGACGTGCCGGCGCTGGTCGCGCTTGCCGATTTCGAAATCGCCGACCATCAATACCCGGTGGCGGCCGGGCATCTGGAGACCGTGCTCGGCCATCAGCCGAACAATATCATCGCCCTCAATAATCTCGCCTGGATCGATCAACAGCTCGGCAAGCCGGAGGCGCTGAAACTCGCCGAGCGCGCCTATCTCCTCGCCCCCGGCGCGCAGACCGCCGATACGCTCGGCTATATCCTGACGCAGGCGAAAAACCCGACCGGACTTGCCTTATTGCGTCAGGCACACGCCGAATTGCCGGGCGATCCCGCCATTCAGTATCACCTCGCAACCGCGCTGGCAGCAAGCGGGCACCGCGACGAGGCAGTCACGCTCTTGACCCCGATCACGGGCGACAAAGTCAATTTCCCCGAAAAAGACGGCGCTCGCCAATTGCTCGCCGATCTCAACGCCGGCAAGTAGGGGCGGCGGACGGGCGATGCGCAATCTCGCTTTCATCGCCGCGATGATGGGCGGCATGCTGCCGATGACGATCGCACGCCCGTTCGTCGGCGTCATCCTCTGGTGTTGGATCTCGTTTCAGAACCCGCACGAACTTACCTGGGGCATGTCGATGACCATCCCCTGGGCGATGATGATTTTTTTTGCCACCGTCATGGGCTGCTTCGCCGCGCGTGAGCCCAAATCCTTCCCGATCAACGCGACCACCGTGCTGATCATCCTGTTCATCATCCTGATCTCGCTCACCTCGCTCGCTGCCCTCGCGCCGCCCGACATGGTGGAATATAAATGGTCGTTTGTCGCGAAATCCTTTTTCGCGCAGCTGCTGATCTTCGCGCTGCTCACCGAACGCCGGCGCATTCATGCCTTGATTTGGGTGATGGTGGTTTCGCTCGGCTATTATGGGCTGCGCGGCGGCGTTTTTACCTTGACCCATGCCGGCAATTACCGGGTTCTGGGCCCGCCGATGACGATGATCACCGACAATAATCATCTCGCCGCGGGTCTCCTCGTTTGCATGCCGATGATGAATTATCTGCGCATGCAGTCGCGTCATCGCCTGGTGCGTCTTGGGCTCTTGGTGGTGATGATGTTTACGTTATTCTCGGTGCTCGGCAGCTACTCGCGCGGCGCCTTGATCGGGCTTGCCGCGATGTCGCTGTTTCTGTGGTGGAACAGCCCGCACAAAATCGTCTCGGCGACGGTGGTCGGCGTTGCGCTCGCCGGCGCGATCTCGTTCATGCCGCCGAGCTGGACGGCGCGGATGTCAACGATCGGCGCCGAGCACGTTGACGATTCAGCACAGGGACGCCTCAATATTTGGCACGCCTCATGGAAAATCGCCCTCGCCCGCCCGCTTACCGGCGGCGGTTTCTATGCGCCGTATCGGCAAAACATCGTTGACGAATATGATTACGGCACGACCGCGCGCGCCGTGCACAGCATCTATTTCGAGGTGATCGGCGAACATGGGTTCCCGACATTTTTCGTCTGGCTCGGGATCACGCTCGCCGGGATCGTCAACACTGTCCGCATCATCCGCGCGACGCGCAAACGGCCCGAGCTGCGCTGGTGTTACGATCTCGCCAAGATGGCGCAGGTCTCGATCATCGCCTATCTCGTCGCCGGCACGTTTCTTTCGCTTTGCTATTGGGATTTCTATTTCACCTTGCTGATGGGGGTCGCCGCGACCTGGGAGCGGGTCAAGGCAGCGACGCGCGTGCCGGCAGCGGCCCGCGCAACCCCGCTTGCCGCACGCGCGGCTCCCGCCGCAGGCGGCGCCGCGCTGCCCGCGCCGCGCGGCTGACCGCCATGGATACGCTCTATTTCCTGTCCTGCATCGGCGGCATTTTCTGGCTCGCGCTCTGGAGTATTCGCGACCCACATCGAAGCTCGCGCTTCTGGTGGCCCTTCGACATGAAGGACGATGATGCGGCCCCAACCCCCGCGCCGACTCCCTCGGGTCCGCCACGCAGCCCCCGCCGCAACGAGCGGCCAGCGCCCCGCGCGGCATGGACGCCTCGCCGGCGCGCGACGTGACCACACCGCTTCGCCTGCTCACCTTCAGCACGCTGTACCCCAACGCGGCGCGGCCCAATCACGGCGTCTTCGTGGAAAATCGTCTGCGCCATTTGCTGGCGAGCGAGGCGATCGTCAGCTCGGTGGTGGCGCCGGTGCCGTTTTTTCCCTTCACCTCGCCGCGTTTTGGCGCCTGGTCAGCCTATGCGCGAGCGCCACGTTTCGAGGTCAGGCATGGGATCGAGGTGTATCATCCGCGCTATGGCGTCATCCCCAAACTCGGCACCGCGCTCGCGCCGTTTCTCCTCTATCACGCCGCCCGGCAAGCGATCGAAATTTTGATCGCGCGCGGCCTGCGCTTCGATATCATCGACGCCCATTACGTCTATCCCGATGGGGTCGCCGCGACCTGGCTCGGGCGCTGCTTCAAACGCCCGGTGGTGATCACCGCGCGTGGCTCGGATGTGACGCAATTACCCGATTACGTCGTCCCGCGCCGGCTCATTCAACGCGCCATCGCTGACTCCGATCGCCTGATTTCGGTCAGCGCCGGGCTCAAGGAAGCGCTGATCGACCTTGGCGCGCCACCCGACAAAGTGACGGTACTGCGAAACGGTGTCGATCTCGCGATGTTTCGCCCGCACGCGCGCGAGGCTACCCGTCTCGCGCTCGGCCTCGACGGCCCGACACTGATTTCGGTCGGGCATCTCATCCCGCGCAAGGGGCACGATAAAGTGATCGAGGCGCTGGCGGCGCTGCCGGGGTTCCGCCTGCTCATCCTCGGCGAAGGGCCGGAACGGGCACGGCTCGAAGCGCTGATCGCAGCGCGCGGGCTCGGCGGGCGGGCGCACCTCCTCGGCGCGGTGCCGCATGAGAGCCTCGCGGGTTATTACAGCGCCGCTGACGCGCTGGTGCTGGCGTCGAGCCGAGAGGGCTGGGCGAACGTTCTCTTGGAGGCGATGGCTTGCGGAACCCCGGTGATCGCGAGCAAAATCCCCGGCAACCCGGAAGTGGTCACGGCGCCGGAAGCGGGGCTAATCGTTGAGGAAAATTCTCCTCACGGGATCGCCGCGGCTATCCGCCGGCTCTTTGCCGCTCTTCCCGGGCGGGATGCGACCCGCGCCTATGCCGAACGTTTCGGCTGGGCGGAAACCAGCGCTGGGCAGGCAACGCTGTTTCGCGCGCTGATGTCTTGATTTTTGTCGATCGCGGCAACGAGAAAGAGACGACATGGACGACCTCGACGACATGGACGAGCGCCAGCGCCGTGAATTCGAATATCACCGCGCATTCGCCGCCCGCCATCGCGACAAAAGCGAAACGCCGGTCGATCTTGATGTCGTCAGCCCGGGGCCGCGGCGGCGCTGGAACGCGTATTGGTCGTCTTATGACGCGATCATGGCGCTCTCAGTCGCCGGCAAGAAAGTACTGGTGCCGGGCTGCGGTTTCGGCGAGGATGCGATCCGGGTCGCGACACTCGGCGCAGACGTTTACGCCGCCGACCTTTCCCCCGATCTCATCGCCATCGCCCGTGCCCGCGCCGAACGCATGGGAATTGCTGGGATTCATTTTGACGTCATGCCGGCAGAGCGGATGACCTATGACGAGAATTTCTTCGATCTCGTCTATTTCAATGACATTTTGCACCATGTCGATATTCCGCGCACCCTCGCCGAAGTGCGGCGGGTGTTGCGCGCGGGCGGCAGCGTCGTCGCCAATGAGCTTTATACCCATTCACTCTCTCAAAAAATTCGCGAGAGCCGCCTGGTCTCTCGCGTCCTTTATCGCCGCATGGTGCCGTTCATTTACGGCACCAGCAATCCGTACATCACCGAGGATGAACGCAAGATCAATGAACGGGAATTAGCGATGATCGAGGGCATTCTACTGGCACCCGTTTGCGAGTATTTCCTGCTGCTCGGCGGCCGCTTGGTGCCGCCTTACTGGCCACGGGTCGGCGCCTTCGATCACGCGATGCTCAACCTCATCCCGTCGCTCGGGCGGCTCCTCGCCGGACGCGTGCTGGTGGTCGGGACGGTGCGAAAATAGCGGCCGGATCGCGCCGCAGACTTGCCCAGACAAGCAATCAATCATGTTTGCTTTTTTGTCGTGACATCGCGCGGGGAAAAAAGCCCCAGCGAGCGTGTCAGCCGCGGCCGCGGGCGAGAGCACCGAGCGCGAAAAACCATCGCCAAGGCAGCAGCCGCGCCAGTTTCAAAAGCCAGACGGTCGGCCGCGGAAAAGCGATTTCAAAGCCGGTGCCGGCGAGACCCCGCTGGATGCGCAAAGCCGCCGCCTCGGCGCTGAGGAGAAAGGGTTTGGACGCGGTATTGGCGGCGATCATCGGGGTTGCGACGAAGCCGGGATTGATCACCTGCACCAGAATGCCGCTCTCGGCGGCCTCGAAGCGGAGCGAACTCGCCATGTGGATCAAGGCTGCTTTGCTGGCGCCATAGACGCTGGCGCGGGGGAGGCCGAGATAGCCGGCTACGGAGGCGACAATGCCGATCTGACCAAGCCGGCGGGCACGCATGCCGGGCAAAACAGCGGCAAGCATATTGGCGACGCCCAGCACATTGACCGCCATCACGTGCGCAAAAGCCTCAGCGTCGAAATCGCTCAATCCCATCCGCCGCCACACCCCGGCATTGGCAATCGCAAGGGCAACCGGCCGGCCGGCTTCAGCCTCGATTCTGGCGAGCGCGGCAGCCATCGCCGGCGCGTCGGTGACGTCGGCGGGGATGACGAAAACCCGTTCGGCGGGATAATGTTGTGCGAAGGCTTGCAATTCCGCCTCTCGCCGCGCGGTCAATGCGACCGTCCAGCCCTCATCGAGCAAAAACCGCGCGAGTTCGCGCCCGATCCCAGACGAGGCGCCGGTGATCCACGCAACGCCGTCTTCCGGCCGCGCCGGTCGTGGCCCGCGCTCTGTCATTCAGAGCCTCTCATAGGTGATATGTGAGCCGTCCGAGCCGGTGAGGGCCAAACCAACCCAATGTTTCGGCGGCGGCGTCTCGCCGGGCTTTGCCTTGTCCTCGGCATACCAGAGATGGACATTGAGATCACCGCTCGCAGCGTAATGGACGGCCTCGATGCGGTCCCCATTGGCGGCCGAGATGGTTTCCGGACCGAGCGCGACGATTTTGGCATGGAGCAGCTTGCCGTTGATATTATCAATCAGCGGCGCGCTCAGGGTGCGAGGATTCCAATACGTCGTGACGATCGCGCCCTCGGGAGCGGCATATTTTTCCTTGATCGTCTCGACCCAGAGCGTGCCACCCTCGCGATGGGCGATGACCTTGATGTGGGTGCCATTATCGTTGGTTTTGGAGTCAAAGCGGGTGAGCGTGTCACCATCCCAGAGTTCAGTGCTTTCGTTATTATAACGATAAAGCGGGATCGGCCCAAGCTTGACCGCAATATCGATCACCACCTTCACGATGAGCGGGCCGAGCACGGGCGGCGATTTTTCCGGCGCCGGCGCCGGCGCAGGCTTGGCGTTACCAGGGGGGCTGCCAGCGGCAGCGGTCGTGGCCGCGGGCGGCGGCTGATCGGTGCGGCCTTTTTGGGTAAAGGTCAGGCCATGGGTGCCGATGACGTTGCCATTGCGCATGATGCGAAAGCGAAGGCTGCCACTCGCCGGCACTGGTAAATCGGCGCCGGGCTGGGCGGGGGCGTTCTTGCTTGCGGTCGCGGCAAAAACTCGTGCTGGCACCACGAGCCCCATGCCCAGCGCGACCAATCCTCGCCGTCGAAGCAGCATCATATCCGATCTCCCTTTGCCGAAGCTTGCCGGCACGATCCCTTGTCGGCAAGCCACGATGCAGCGAGCAGAAAAGCCATACTGCCTTATGGCCGGACGATCACCATGATCACGATCACGATCATCAAAACCGTCGGGATCTCATTGGCGATACGATAAAATTTCGCGCCATGGCGATTGCGGTCGTGAAGGAACTCGCGCCGCCAGCGAGACAGCGCGCCATGAAACCCCGACATCAGCAAAACCGCGAGCAATTTGACATGCCACCAGCCGGCCTGCCAGGTGATCACGCCAGGGGTGAGGACGAGGAGGATACCAAAGCTCCAGGTCGCGATCATCGCCGGATTGATGATCTGCTTCAAGAGCCGCCGCTCCATCACCTTGAACTGTTCGGAAGCCGACGATCCCGGCGCCACGGCGCAGTGATAGACATAGAGCCGTGGCAGATAGAACAAACCGGCCATCCAGGCGATCACCGCCATCACATGAAACGCCTTGATCCAGTGATAGAGCGGTGTGAGAAACGCAAGCGTCATGATCGATCTCCAAAGGGGCAGCCGCCATGGCGCGCAGCGCAGACCCGCCCGCCCTGATGGCTGCAAAGCCCCGGCCCGCGCGCCAGCGCCGCCTCTGCCAAAGCGGCGAGAGCGGCAATGAAGCCGGGATCGTCGTTTTGCGCCGGCACGCGGAAATAGCCTGGCACGCCATGTTTTTTGGCGACCTCGGCATATTCGATATCGAGTTCGACGAGGGTTTCGGAATGGTCTGAGACGAAAGCGATCGGCGCGACGACGAGGGCGACACCCTCCTCCCCGGCGCGCATGATTTCGGCTTCGGTGCTCGGCTCCAGCCATTTTTGCGGCGTCGCCCGGGATTGATAACACACCCGCCAATCGAGATCAGGCTCGCCCAGCGCCGCCGCGATGGCGCTCGCACTCACTTCCACCTGTGCCTGATAGGGATCGCCGCCTTTGACGATCACCTCCGGCAGACCATGCGCCGAAAATAAGAGGCGAAGCGGTATGCCTGGCGCAAGCTGCGCACGCGCCGCAGCGATCGTGTGACGAACCAGGGCGGCGCTCGCGGCGATAAAGCCAGGATCGTCCGACCAGCAGCAAAGCGTCGTCACCGGCGCTGCAAGGCCAGCGCGCGCCGCCGCTTCACGCCAAGCGGCGAGCGAGCTTGCGGTGGTGGTGGTCGAAAATTGCGGATAGAGAGGGAGAAGCAATACCCGCTCCGGCTTCCAGGCGGCAACCGCGCGCGCAGTTTCGGTGCTGAATGGATGCCAGTAGCGCATGGCAATGAACACCCGCACCGGGTCGGAAAACCGCGCGGCAAGCGCCTTCGCCTGCCGTTCGGTGAGTTCGAGAAGTGGCGATTTCCCACCCATCAGCGCGTAGTTCGCGCGCGCCGGCGCGCGCCGCGCGCGCGCGATCCAGCGGGCGAGAAAAGGGCGGATGAAGAAAGGGACGCGCAAAATCGCCGGATCAGTAAAAAGGTTTTTCAAAAATGGTCCAACCGCTTCCATCCGGTCGGGCCCGCCGAGATTAAAGAGAACGATGGCGGTGCGAGGGAGATCCGTGTCCGGCATGCTCCGGTCAGGTAATGCCATGCCGGAAGCGGTCAAGCCGTCCAAAATCATGCCGTCTCGCCGCCGCTGCGCACCAAGGCGATGAGTTCGGCGACATGGGCCGGCGGCGTTTCCGGGAGGATGCCATGGCCGAGATTGAAGACATGCGCGCGCCCGCGCAACGCACCGAGAAGCCGCCTGACCTCGGCGATCATCGGCGCGCCGCCGGCAAGCAGCGCCACCGGGTCCAAATTGCCTTGCAAGGCAACCGGTGGCGCGACCAGGGAGGCGGCCAGCGCCGGATCGGTCGCGGTATCCATCCCCACCGCGTCAACCCCACTGATCGCCGCATAGAGGCCGAGCTGGCCGCCGGCGAGGCGCGGAAACCCGATCACCGGCACCTCTGGAAATTGCTTGCCAAGCGCGCTTTTGATCCGCGCCGCCGGGTTGGCAACATACTGACGAAACAGAGAAGTCGGCAGAACACCGGCCCAGCTATCGAACAGCATCACCGCCTCTGCCCCGGCTTCGATCTGGAGCGCAAGACTGGTGATCGTCGCCTCGGTCAGCACCGCGAGCAAATGCTCGAAATCCCGCGGCTCGCGATAGGCGATGGCGCGCGTGCGGGCGTGGTCTTTCGAACCGCCGCCCTCGATCATGTAACAGGCGACGGTGAAGGGTGCCCCGGCAAAGCCGATCAGCGCCGTATCCTCGCCAAGCCCGACGCGGACCCGCGCGATCGCTTCCATAACCGGCGCGAGTGCGACCTCAAGCCGGCGAAGATCGAGACCGGCGGTATCTTCGGGCTGCCAACGCGGCAGCACTGGGCCTTCGCCGTCTGCAAAGCGCAGGCCATAGCCGAGCGCCCAGGGGAGTATCAAAATATCGCTGAACAGAATCGCGCCATCCATGCCGAAACGCCGCACCGGCTGCAGCGTGGCTTCGGCAGCAAGCTCGGGCGTCGTGCAGAGGGTAATGAAATCGCCGGCGCGAGCGCGCAGGGCGCGATATTCCGGCAAATAGCGCCCGGCCTGGCGCATTAGCCAGAGCGGCGGCGGCCAGGATGGCGTCCCCCGCAGGACCGAGACCAGCTTTTTCGCCACACCCTATCCTTTCGCCGCTATCCTTCTCCTCTTAAAGAGAAGAGAGATAAAAGAAAATATGAGGCTTGAGTGGAACCCTGTGGATTATGGGGTACCCACCAAAGCACCGTCTTATCATTATCTTGTCCACAGCGTGATGGCGGCGCAACCGCCCGGAAAAGCGGCTTATTTCTGACCTATCCCGAGTCGGCGGATTGAGCCGCGGCGAGCTTGCACAGGATCTCGTCGCGTGCCGCGTTATCCCCACTATTCACAGCCGCGATGACAGAAGCGGCTGTTTTTCCCGCTTATCCCCGCTATCCTCGCTCCCATGACCCACCAACGCATGAACCTCCATCTCGTCTCGGATGCGACCGGCGAGACCCTCAATTCGGTTGCCCGCGCGACCGTCGCCCAGTTCGAGCATGTCGAAATCGTTTATCATCGTTGGTCGCTGATCCGCTCGCGCTTGCAACTCCATCGTGTCCTCGAAGGGATCGAGGCCGAGCCGGGGCCGGTCTTGTCGACGCTCGTCGATCGCGCACTTCGCCATGAGCTGGATGTGTTTTGCGAGCGTTTGGGGATTGGCGTCGTCAATGTTCTTGACCCGGTGATCGCCGTTCTCCAAGAAAAGATTGGCGAGGTGGCGACCGCGCGGCCGGGGCGACAATATGTTCTGGACGCTGATTATTTTCGCCGCATCGATGCCATGCACTACGTTCTCGCCCACGATGACGGGCAGGCGGAAGCCGGCATCGCCGAAGCCGATGTCTGTCTCGTGGGCGTCTCGCGCAGTTCGAAGACGCCAACCGCCTTCTATCTCGCCAATCGCGGCGTTAAGGCGGCGAACGTGCCGCTCGTTCCCAATCTTCCGGTGCCCGCGGTGCTCGAGAATTTATCCTGTCCGATCATCGGCTTGACGATCGAGGCGCAGGCTCTGATCGATATCCGGCGGCATCGCTTGCGCTTGATCGGCGCGCCGGGCCTGGCGCGCCATGATGCGGCCGACTATGTCGATGAGGAGGCGGTGAAAGCCGAATTGCTCTGGGCGCGGCGGCTTTGCGCTCGGCAAGGCTGGCCGGTGATCGATGTCACCCGCCGCTCGATCGAGGAGACGGCGGCGGCGGTCTTGCTGCGCATGGAGGAATGGCACGCCCGCCGGGCGCGCAAAAGCGAAAGCGGCGAAAACGCCGCCCACAGCGTGCCGTGACACTGGTTCTCGCGAGTGCCTCGGCGGTGCGTCTCTCCTTGCTGAAGGGCGCTGGCCTTTCGGTGGTGGCAAAGCCGGCGGCGATCGATGAGGCGGCGATCAAGGCGGCGGCGCGGGCCGAGGCGGCCGATGTCGCCGACACCGCGCTTTTGCTCGCCGAGATGAAGGCAAGGCGAGTGGCGCGGGCAGCACCCGCGGCGTTGGTCATCGGTGCCGATCAGATTCTCGTCCAGGGTGGGGAATGGTTCGACAAACCCGCCGATCTCGCCGCTGCTGCCAAGCAATTGCGCCGTCTCGCCGGTGTTTGGCACGAACTGGTCACCGCGGTCGTCTGTTGGCGTGGTGATGCGGTGCTGTGGCGCCATGTCGCGCGGCCGCGTCTTCGCATGCGCCCGCTGTCAGACGCGGCACTCGCCGCCTATCTCGCCGCCGAGGGCGAGCGGGTGCTTTCCTCGGTCGGCGCCTATCGTCTCGAAGGGCCGGGGATCCAGTTGTTCGAGGCCATCGACGGCGAGTATTTCAGTATCCTCGGCTTGCCACTCCTGCCGCTCCTTGGGTTTCTTCGTCAGCATTTCGGATGCGAATGGCTTTCCGCCACGACGGGCGAGGAAACGTCGTTGCCTCCCCCGTGACACTGGTAACATTCATGTGTTATATACCACGGCGATCAACCCCGAGGCTATGGCGGCTTTGCGCCCGTCCGGCTGACGGAAATGTGGTCTGGCGACAAACCACGATGTTCAACGGCTATTGATCACGCCTATCAATCTCAGGCATGCTTGGCGCGGCAGCGAAACACGTTCCGCGTTACGTCTTAACCGATGAGGGAGGAAATCTCGATGAAGCAAAAACAGCGCAGGCTCGCGCTATCGCTCACCGTTGCGGTGGGGGCGACTTTGGCCGCCTCGACCGCGATGGCGCAAGCGATCGACAGCAAGCGGATCGAAGCCAATAACCCGAATGATTGGCTCACCTACCACGGATCTTACAACTCCTATCACTATAGCGGGTTGACCCAGATCAATGCGAAGAACGTCAAGGATCTTTCGGTCGCCTGGATCCACATTCCCGGCCACTCGACGCGCGGCCTGCAATCGATGCCGCTGGTCGCCGACGGTATTCTTTATTACTCCGGCTCCTATAGCCGCGTCTTTGCGATCGACGGCGCGACCGGACAGGTCCTCTGGTCCTATTTCCCAGAACTCGACGATGCCCTCGTCGCCCGCCAGACCCATTCACCCTATAACCGCGGCGTCGCCCTCGGCGAGGGCAAAGTGTTCGTCGGCACCGTCGATGGCCGCCTGATCGCCCTCGACATGAAGACCGGCAAGCCGGTTTGGGACACCAAACTGATCGACAGCCAAAAGCTCACCATCGGTTTCACGGGAGCGCCGCTCTATGTCAATGGCGAGGTGGTGATCGGCTCGCAAGGCGGCGAATGGCCGGTGCGTGGCAAGATCTACGCGGTCGACGCGACCACTGGCAAGCTGCGGTGGGACTTCAACACCATCGCCCCGACCGAAGAGACCAAGAAGACCTGGGGCAATGATTCCTGGCGGGTCGGCGGCGGCGGCGGCTGGATGCCGGGTGGCTATGACGCCGAAACCAATACCATCTGGTGGGGCACCTCGAACGGCGCACCGCTCTACGATTGGTCCGGCCCCGATTGGATGCACACCGGCGCCCGCCCCGGCACCAATCTCTATATTAGCTCGGTGCTCGGCCTCGATGCCGCCTCCGGCAAGCTGAAATTCTTCCATCAGGAGAACCCGCACGACGTGTGGGATTTCGATAGCGCCGTCGGCGAATTCCTGATGATCGATCGCGGCGGCCAGAAATACGTCGTCCACCCCAACAAGGGCGGCTATATTTTCGTCTATGACCGCAGCGCCAACGTCAAAAACGTCTGGCCGATCTCGCATAACATCAATTACGCGAAGATCGACCCCAAGACCGGCGAATTGACCGACCGCCGCGACATGACCGCCGGCAAGCAGGCCGAAGTGCTGTGCCCGCACATCTCCGGCGGGGTGAGCTGGAATGCCGGCTCTTATGACCCGAAAACCGGGCTCTATTACAAAATCGGCAATGAATGGTGCATGCATCTCGACATCGTCAAAACGACGCCGGTGACCGAGCCGCAGGTGCAGCTCAATATCGGCGCCAATTTCACCATCGCGCCGCCCCCCAATGGCCCGATCTATGGCCATCTCGATGCCCGTGATCCGATCACCGGGCAGACCAAGTGGGAGGTTCGCTTCCCCGAACCGCCGCTCGCCAGCGTTCTCTCCACCGGCGGCGACCTCGTCTTTGTTCCCGATGCCCGTGGCACGGTCCACGCCTATGACGCGACCACCGGCAAAGAATTGTGGAACCATGGCGATGGCACCGGCCATCAGGGTGGCATTATCAGTTACGCCGCGCATGGCAAGCAATATGTCGCGGTTGTTGCCGGCTTTGGCGGTATGGCGAGCGATGACTATGCGCCGACCTTCGGCGGCGTCTTCAAAAGCATGCCCCGTGATGACGGCGCTCTGGTCGTCTACAGCCTCTCGAAGTAATCTCTGAGTGATCGCAACCGGCGAGACGTGATGTCTCGCCGGTTGTTTTTTGGAAATTTTGTCAAGCCGATGAAAAATCTCATACTTTGCTCGGCGGTTGCCATCGCTGCGATGGTCTCCGCGGTGCCGGCAGTGGCACAACCGGCCGATCAGGCCTCGCATTTGGATGTCAATCAGCTCTTTGCCACCACCTGCGGCTGGTGCCATAGTGATGGCGGTCGGGTCGCCGGCAAGGGGCCGCAATTGATGAACACCAAACGCAGCGATGATTTCATTCGCTATCGCATCAAGCATGGCAAGGAAGGCGCCATGCCGGCCTTCGGCAGCACCCTCAACGACGCCGATATCGACAAAATCATTCAGTATATTCGCGCCCTGAAACCGGAGTAGCCATGAGATATTTGCTCGCCGCCGCGATCTTCTCTGTCTTCGCGGCCCATGCCGAAGCGCGTTCGCTCGATGTTATCCGCGCCCGCGGCGTGCTCGGCGTTTGCGCGCATCCCAATGCGCTGCCCTTTTCCAGCAAATCCGGCAATCCGCCGGGCTTTCAGATCGAGCTGGCGCGTGCCATCGCCGCCAAGATCGGCGTCGCCATGGAGCCGGATTGGGTAGTCACCGGCTTTCAAATCCGTGCAGCCAACTGTGATATCATGCTCGACACCATCGAGAATCGCGAGGCGCAGGAAGAATCGAATCTCAAGACCTCGAAACCCTATTACCGCACCGGCGCGGCGCTGGTGGTGCCAGCGGGCAGCAAAATCACCTCATTCGAGGCGCTTGGTCCCGAGACCAAGGTCGGCGTTCTTCTCGGCTCGACGGCGGCGATGGCCCTCGGCCAGCGCCATATCGGCATTTCGATCTTTGGCTTTGAAGATGACGCGCTCGACGGTCTGGCCCACCATGAGGTCGATGCGGTGATGGTGACGCCGGCGGCGGCAGGCTATTACAATCTCCGTCACCCCGACCATCCGGTGCAAATCATCGGGCTCGATGAGCGTGATCCCGGTCTCGCTTGGAATGTCTCGGTCGGCATGGTGAAGCCTGATGCCGATCTGCGGGCTGCGATCGACGCGGCGTTGGCGAGCTTGGCCGCCGATGGCACCATCGCGCAAATCTACCGCCGTTACGGGATCACCCTGCTCGCGCCGAAATAGCGCTCTCCGGGATGCCGGTCGCGCGCTGCTGGCCCGGCCGGTCCACGCCAGCACGCTCGCGTTGGCCTGAGACATTAGAGCAAGGTAGGTTTTGATTGAACCATCCTGTTCAATCAAAACCGGCCAACTTGCTCGCCAAAATAGGTTTAGAGCGTGATCGACTTAAACCGATCGCGCTCTAGTGTTCTGCCCCTGAAATGCTTTGGCATTTCAGGGATCAGCAGGCCACTGAAAACAAAAAAAGCGAGTGTCCATGACATTCGCTTACGAATGTCTGAAAAGGGACACTAGAGCAGTTTCCGCTCGCGCAGACTGACCCAGCGGCCATTGCCGATGATCACGTGGTCATGCAGCACGATCGCGAGAGCTTCGGCTGCCTTGCGGGTCTCGGCGGTCATGGCGATATCCTCGCGCGAGGGCGTGGGGTCGCCGCTCGGATGGTTGTGGACCAGGATGATCGCCGCGGCGTGCAGTTCCAACGCCCGTTTCACCACTTCGCGCGGATAGACCGGGGTGTGATTGACGGTGCCGCGCGCCTGCACCTCGTCGGCGAGCAGGTGGTTGCGGGAATCGAGGAACAGCACGCGGAACTGTTCCACCCGCTCACGCGCGAGCGCGGCATTGAGATAATCCATCAGCCGTGCCCAGTTATCGAGCAGCGGCCGGTCCCTGATCTCGCTTCGCGCAAGGCGGAGTGCTGCCGCCTGGACAGTTTTCAGCGCCGCCGCGCCGGCCTCACCGAGGCCCTCGATCGTGCGCAAATCGGCGAGCGGTCCGGCAATCGCGCCGGCGAAACTGCCGAATCGCGCGAGCAGAGCCTTGGCGATCGCCTTGGTGTCACGCCGCGGCAGCGCGGTGAACAGCACCATTTCCAGCAATTCGTGATCGGCGAGCGATTCCGCCCCGGCGGCGAGGAGACGCGCGCGCATCCGCGCTCGATGCCCCTCAGCGCCGGCCGGTTTGCGGGGCTGCGGCGCCGCGCTTGAAAACAGGTCGGGAGGCGGGGGCGCGGACACGCGCGCGCTCAACCGGCGATGGGGTAAGGGGGTTTCTCGTAGCCGGCGGGCGAGAGGGTAAAAATCTCGCAGCCCGCCTCGGTGACGCCGAGCATATGCTCGAATTGTGCCGAGAGGCTGCGATCGCGGGTCACGGCGGTCCAGCCATCGTCGAGGATTTTCACCTCGGCGCGGCCGACATTGACCATCGGCTCGATGGTGAAGACCATCCCTGGGCGAAGCGTGATCCCGTCGCCGCGGCGGCCGAAATGGAGGATATTGGGCGGCTCGTGGAAACGCCGGCCGATGCCATGGCCGCAGAAATCCCGCACCACGCTGAAGCGCTTGGCTTCGACGAAGCTCTGGATGGCAAAGCCGATATCGCCGAGCGTCGCCCCCGGTTTGACCGCCGCGATGCCGCGCAGCAAGGCCTCATGGGTGACATCGATCAGCACCCGGGCGCGGGTCGAGGCGTTGCCCGCGACATACATCCGGCTGCTGTCGCCGTGCCAGCCGTCGAGGATCACAGTGACATCGATGTTGACGATATCGCCCTCGTCGAGGCGACGCTCACCCGGAATGCCGTGGCAGACGACATGGTTGATCGAGGTGCAGATCGATTTGGGAAAGCCGCGATAATGGAGCGGTGCCGGCACCGCGCCGTGGGCGACGATGAACTCATGGCACAGAGAGTCGAGTTCAGCGGTGCTGATGCCGGGGCGGACATGCGGGGTGATCATGTCGAGGGTTTCGGCGGCGAGCCGCCCGGCCGCACGCAGCCCGGCGAAATCGGCTTCCTGATAAAGCGTGACACGCCGGGCATCGGCTCCGCCGTCCATGGTCTGATCCCTTTGCTCCCGTATCTGGGACGATGCCGCCGCACCTCCCGCGATCATTGAGGAAAGATGCGCAACCGAGCGGCACGGCGCAAGGGTCTAGGCGTGGCTAATCCTCGGCCAGGTCGGCTCAGGTCAGCGTTGGCGGCACCGGCAATGGCTTCTGGGCAGGGGCATGGCTGAGCGCGGGCGCGCCGGCATGGCCCGGCGCGTGGGGCTTATGGTGCGGCGAGAGATGGTCTGAGGCGTTATGCACGAGATGGGCGTGTTTTTTGTGCCAGCGCGAGGCGGCGGCGAGCCGGGTCGGCGGCGGTCCGCCCGGGCGGCGGAGCGCTGGCGGCAATGTCGCGGCATGGGCGGTCGCGATCAGGCCCCAATTCGCCCCGCCGGCTTTCTTGCCGCTCGCGCGGGCAAGCAGGATCCCGCTTCCCGGCACGCCAAGGCTGGAAAAACCCTGATCGAGAAGTGCCGCCATATGCTGATCGCGCTCCGGGTTGGAACTGGCACCCAGCACGACGCCGATCAGCCGGGTGTCACCGCGCACCGCGCTGGTGATGAGATTATGGCCGGCGGCCTCGGTATAGCCGGTCTTGAGCCCGTCCGCGCCCTCGTAGGTCGTGAGCATATGGTCGTGATTGGGGATCAGGCGGCCATGGAAGACGAAGCCGGGGACGCTGAAATAGCGATATTGATCGGGATAGTCCTGGATGATGTGGCGGGCGAGGATGGCAAGGTCACGCGCGGTGGTGACCTGCTCGGGGTCGGGAAGGCCGGAGGCGTTGCGGAACGTGGTATGCGACATGCCGAGCGCGCGGGCGCGCAGCGTCATCATTTGAGCGAAACGCATCTCCGAGCCGCCGAGCATTTCCCCGAGGGCCGCGGCGGCGTCATTGGCGGATTTGGTGACCAAGGCGAGAACGGCCTGCTCGACGGTGAGGCGCGTTCCCGGGCGGAGATCGAGTTTGGACGGCTCCTGAGACGCGGCATAGGCCGACACCGGCACCCGATCCGAAAGCGCGATCCGCCGGTCGCGCAGCGCCTCGAAGGTGAGATAAAGGGTCATGAGCTTGGTGAGGCTCGCCGGATAGCGCGCGGCGTCGGGATTGGCGGCATAGAGCACGCGGCCCGACGCCGCGTCGATCACCATCGCGCTGTAGCGGTCAGAGCCGATCTGCGCGCGGGCGACGCCGGGCAGCAACGCCAGCGCCAGCAAAAACAGGACGGCGAGGCGCAGCCTCTGGCCGCCGCGTCGTGCGCCAGCGTGACCCTCCCCGTCTGGCACGCCCGTCAAAAACGCCATCCTCGTCTTCCCTATTGTCATGCCGCCATGAGTGTAGCGGCGGGGACGCTTTCCTGTCCAGGTGGAAATCTCAAAATTCAGTCTGCCTTTGAAGGGGTTAAGGAACAATTTTCAGGCGGCGTGCAGAAGCGCGCAAAACCGCGTGGCGAAAAGCCGGCACGCGCAACGGCATGATTTTTTTTGCGGCGCACAAAAATCCCTTGACCGCCTCTATCGGTCGATTTATATTCGCGTTGTTGCAGTGCAGCAAGGCCGGGGTCGCCGGCTGGTCCGGGTCAGCCGAACAGGCCGGTGCGGGCGCCGAAAAGGCGGCTTATTTCCTGAGAATAGCTCCGGATCAGCACGCCTGCCACAGACGATAGATGGAGATGCAACGTGGCGACGAAACCCAAAGCAGTCGCGGTCGCATCGGCCGCGCACGGTGCGGCGCGCGAGGCTCATGGTGAGCCTGCCGCCGCCGCGCCGCAAGAAGCAGTGATCCCGGCTGCTCCGACGAAGCAGGGAAAAACAACGATGATGGAGTTTCCCATGAAGGAACAGATGGACAAGGCAATCAAGGCGACCGAGGATTTCGTCACCTTCGGTCAGGGCAATGTCGAGGCGCTGGTGAAGTCGAGCCAGATCTGGGCGGCCGGCGTGCAGGATCTCTCGAAGCAGTTTGCCGCCTCGGCGCAGGCGCAGTTCGAGGAGACGGTGAACGTGTTCAAGGCGCTGAGCGGCGTCAAGTCGCTCAAGGACGCGGTGGATCTTCACTCCAATCTCGCCCGCACCACGTTCGAGAAGTCGGTGGCCGAGGCCGGCCGCTTCACCGATGCCTCCTTCAAGCTCGCCGAGCAGGCGACGGCGCCGCTGCTCGCGCGCGTCACCCTCGCGGCCGATAAATTCACCAAAACCGCCTAACGCATCATCGCCGACGCTTCCCGGAACGCTCGCCTTCCCGGCGTTTCCGGGGAGCGCAAAATGGCGGTGATACGAAGCCTGGAACCCGCTGCGGGTTCCGGGCTTTTTCGTGTCTCCAGGCTTTTTCGTGTCTATTGACGGGCGACGTCTTGACCGGCGGCGCTCGCCCGGGTTCTCTTGCGCTTATGCATTCTTCCGCCCCCCCCGCCGCGAAAGACCGCACATCGCCGCGCGAAAGCCCGGCGGCGCAAGCCGCCCGCGCCGCGCGGCAAGCCAAGGAAGCCGAGGCGCTTCGCGCTAATCTCGCCAAACGCAAAGCCCAAAGCCGCGTCCGCAAAGACGCGGGCGCGCCGTCGCCGCCCGCAACCGCGGGATAAACCACCAGCCTAAAGGCCGCATCCCCGGGGCGAGCAACCGGCTGACCGCGGTTGCCTCCCGGCGAAGGCCGGGTCTCCGGCGTTTTTTACCCGGCCACGCGCGCGGCCAGCGCCTGGCCGATTTCCTCGGTGCTGGCGGTGCCGCCGAGATCACGGGTGCGCGGGCCGGGCTCAGTGAGGAGAGCGGCGATCGCGGCCTCGATCGCCCGCGCCGCGTCTTTTTCGCCGAGATGATCGAGCATCATGGCCGCCGACCAGATCTGGCCGATCGGGTTGCAAATGCCGCGGCCGGCGATATCCGGCGCCGAGCCGTGCACCGGCTCGAACATCGAAGGATAGCGGCGTTCAGGATTGATATTGGCCGAGGGCGCGATTCCGATCGAGCCGGCGACGGCGGGGCCGAGATCGCTCAGGATATCGCCAAACAGGTTGGAGCCGACGACGACATCGAACCAGTCCGGGTGCTGGACGAAATGGGCGCAGAGAATGTCGATATGAAACTGCGCCGTGGTCACGTCCGGGTATTCCCGCGCCATCAGCGCGAAGCGCTCGTCCCAATAGGGCATGGTGACGGTGATGCCGTTCGATTTGGTCGCCGAGGTCAGGTGCTTGCGTGGCCGCGAGCGTGCCAGCTCGAAGGCGTGGCGGAGCACGCGATCGACCCCATGGCGGGTGAAGACGCTTTGCTGGGTCGCGAATTCGCGCTCCGTGCCGACGAAGGCACGGCCGCCGATATCGGAATATTCGCCCTCGGTGTTTTCGCGCACGACGATGAAATCGATCTCCGCCGGCCCGCGCCCGGCGAGCGGCGTGCGCATGCCCGGCAATAGCCGGCAGGGACGCAGATTGACATATTGATCAAAGCCGCGGCGGAGCGGAATGAGGAGCCCCCAAAGCGAGACATGATCAGGAACCCCGGGCCAGCCGACGGCGCCGAGGAAGATCGCATCATGGCCAGCGAGGCGCTCCAACCCATCCGCCGGCATCATCGCGCCGGTGCGCTGGTAGGTTTCGCACGACCAATCATAATGATCGAGGGCGAGGGAGAAGCCGAAGCGGCGCGAAGCCGCTTCCAGCACCCGCAACCCTTCGGGCACGGTTTCCTTGCCGATGCCATCCCCCGGGATCACCGCGATGCGATAGGTGCGCGCCATGTCTCTCTCCGTAAAGCCCTGCCAATGATGGACCACGGAAGGCAATCCGGCTAGACCGGGGCCGCTTCATCGGGGGTTGGCGGAGGGTGCCATGGCGGCGAGTGAGATGACGGATTGGGATCGCGGCGCGGCGCTGACCACGGCGCGGATTTTGCTCGAGATCGGGGCGGTGAATTTCCGCCCCGAGGCACCCTACACCCTGACCTCGGGCTGGAAATCGCCAGTCTATATCGATTGCCGGCGGATCATCTATTTCCCCCGCGCGCGGGCCAAGATCTGTGCGCTGGCGGTCGAGAAGATCGGCCGCCAGATTGGCTATGAGAGCGTCGACGTGGTGGTCGGCGGCGAGACCGCGGGCATTCCCTTCGCCGCCTGGATCGCCGATCGGATGCTGGCGCCGATGGCCTATATCCGCAAGAAGCCGAAAGGGTTCGGCCGCGATGCCCTGATCGAGGGTGATGTGCCGGAGGGCAAGCGGACGCTGCTGGTCGAGGATCTGACCACCGATGGGCAGTCAAAAATCCAGTTCGCGCAAGCGCTGCGGGACGCCGGCGCGATCATCGAGCATGCGTTCGTGGTGTTTTTCTACGGTGTTTTCCCGGGCAGCCTGCAGACCCTGGCGGGGATGGGAATTAGGCTCCATCATCTCGCGACCTGGTGGGACGTGCTCGATGCCGGCAAGGATCGCGGCCATTTTTCCGAGGCCGCGCTCACCGGCGTGCGGCGCTTCCTCGAAGACCCGGTCGCGTGGTCGGCAGCGCATGGCGGGGTCGCGAGCGCCGAGGAGGCGGCACGGCACAAGGCCGTGAAACGCTGAACCGGCTCCCCCGCTGATCGCCCTCAGGGCTGGAAGGCGAGAAACAGAAACGTCGCGAAAATCACCAGATGCACCAGCCCGTGCAGGACATGGGCGCGGCCGGTCGCGAAAGTGATGGTGCTGACAAGCATGGTGAGCGCGAGAAGCACCATGCCCGCCGGCTCCAGCCCGAGCACGAGCGGCATCCCGAGATAGAGCGAGACGATGGCCGCGGCCGGAAACGTCATGCCGATGGTCGCGAGCGCCGAGCCGAGCGCGAGATTGAGCGAGGTCTGCAGCGCATCGTTGCGGGCCGCCGCCACCGCGGCGATCGCCTCGGGCAGCAGGATCAGGATGGCGACGATGAGCCCCGTCACCTGCGGCGGCGCGCCCACGGCGAGGCGGCCGAGTTCGACGACGACGGCGAATTTCTTGGAAAGCAGCACGACCACGACGAGCGCGACGACCAAAAGCCCGCCGCTCATCGTCAAACGCCACCGTGATGGCACGAAATCCACGGCATGCGCGGCGGCGGGCGTGACGAAATAGTCGCGATGGCGCACCGTCTGGATATAGAGGAAGGCGCCGTAGAGCAGCAGCGTCACCACCGCGACGAACGCGAGCTGGACCGGGGCGTAAAGAGGCCCCGGCGCTTGCTCGGTGAAATTCGGCAGAATGAGCGTCAGTGTCGCCAGCACGATCAGAACGGTGAGATAGATGCCGACACCGGAGACGCGAAAGCTCGGCTCGCGGTAGCGGAGACCGCCGACCAGGATGCAGAGCCCGGAAAGGCCGGTGCAGACCGTCATCACCACGGCGTACACCGTATCGCGGGCCAGCGTCGCCGCGTTGGCGTCGCCCGAGATCATCACCGAGGCGATCAGCGCGACCTCGATGATCGTGACGGCGGCGGTCAGGATCAAGGTGCCATAGGGTTCGCCGGCGCGATGCGCGATCACCTCGGCATGATAGACGGCAGAGAAGATCGCCCCGAACAGCGCCGGGAACAACAAGACCGCGAGTGCGATCCCGGCCGCGCCGGGCGCGAGGTGCGCTGCGAACCCGAATGCTGCCGCAATCGCGTAAAACACCACCGCCAGCAGCGGCGCGATCCAGGTCCATCGCGGCATTCGGGTGATAGGGGCATGCGTCATGAAAACCTCGTGCCGGAGCGAAACGGTCCGGTCAAGCGCCGCCCCGCGGCTCATACCAGCCAGCCGAAAGAATGACTCGTCGCTTGAAGACGGCTGGCTGGTATCTTTTTGATGTTGCGCGGAGCCGCCACACCCACCCTGCGCGCATACCGGTCAGCGATTTCGCTGCCCGGTATCAGTCACGCAAGGCCGCGATCAGGAATTCGCGGTTGCCGTCGGCACCGGTGATTGGGCTCGGCGTAAGCCCAAGCACCCGCCAGCCCGAGAGCCCCGCCCACCAGGCGGCAATGCGCGCGCACACCGCCTCATGCACCGCCGGATCACGCACGATGCCGCCTTTGCCGATGCCCTCGCGCCCGGCCTCGAATTGCGGCTTAATCAGCGCGACCGCGAACGACCCCGGTGCGGCCAGCGCCAGCGGCGCCGGTAAAACCGTTTCCAGCCCGATGAAACTCGCATCCGCGACCACGCAGCCGACCGCCTCGGGGATCAGCGTCGCATCGAGAAAGCGGGCATTGGTGCGCTCATGCACGACGACCCTGGCATCCTGGCGCAGCTTCCAGGCGAGCTGCCCGTGCCCGACATCGACGGCGTAAACCCGCGTCGCGCCGCGCGCGAGCAGGACCTCGGTGAAACCGCCGGTCGAGGCGCCGATATCGAGCCCGACCCGCCCGGAAGGCGAGAGCCCGAAATGATCAAGGGCATGGGCGAGCTTGATGCCGCCGCGTGAGACCCAGGGGTGATCCTCGCCGCGGAGCGCAAGCGGCGCGTCCTCGGCAAGCAACTCGCCGGATTTCTCGACCCGCCGCGTCCCGGAGA
Source organism: Acidibrevibacterium sp. (assembly GCF_049965395.1). NCBI lineage: Bacteria > Pseudomonadati > Pseudomonadota > Alphaproteobacteria > Acetobacterales > Acetobacteraceae > Acidibrevibacterium > Acidibrevibacterium sp. The sequence goes on along the minus strand of NZ_JBMFWJ010000003.1, from coordinate 99,359 downwards.
GAACTTTCCCGGCGAGAATCAGCGCCTGCGCGCGCGCTCGGCTTTCGGCAAGGCCGCGCGCCAGCAGAAGCTGATCGGCACGGAGCCTTGCCATCCGCCGCCGCCGTCAGTGCCGGCGCGCGACGACGAAGCGGGCCAGCGCCCGGAGATGGGCGGCGCGCTCGCCGAACATTTCGAGATGCGCCGCCGCTTGCTCGGCGAGCAGCAGCGCCTGGGCGCGGGCGCGCTCGGGGCCGAGGATGGCGACCAGCGTCGCCTTGCCGGCGGCCTGGTCCTTGCCGGCGGTCTTGCCGGTCTCCTCGGTGGTGCCGAGGGCGTCGAGGAGATCATCGGCGATCTGAAAGGCGGCGCCGAGATCGCGCCCGTACCAGGCCAGCGCCTGGCGCTGGGTGTGTGGCGCGCGGCCGAGAATGGCGCCGGCCTCGGCGCTGAACTGAATAAGCCTGCCGGTTTTCAGCGCCTGTAGGCGCGCGATTTCGGCCTCGCTCAGCTCCTTCCCCTCCGCCGCCATGTCGATCATCTGGCCGCCGACCATGCCGCGCGCGCCGGCGGCATGCGCGAGCCCGAGCACCAGATCGGCGCGCGCCTGCGGGTCGGAATGGGTGTCGGGCTCGGCCAGCACCTCGAAGGCGCGGGTCTGCAAGGCATCGCCGGCAAGGATCGCGGTCGCTTCGTCGAAGGCGCGATGGGTGCTCGGGCGGCCGCGGCGGAGATCATCGTCATCCATCGCCGGCAAATCGTCATGCACCAGCGAATAGGCATGGAGCATTTCGACCGCGGCAGCGACGCGGGCGGCGCAGGTGGCATTCACCATGAACAGCGCCGCACTTTCCAGCACCAAAAAGGCGCGGAGCCGCTTGCCGCCGCCGAGCGTCGCGTAACGCATGGCCTCGAACAACCGCGCCTCCCGCCCCTCCGGCACCATGAGCAGGGTCTCGAGCGCGGCCTCGACCCGCGCGGCGGCAGCGGCGAGCGCTGCCGTGAGCCTGGGGTCGGGCGCGTCATTGGGCGCCGGGGGCTGAGCCTTACTCATGGCGCCACCGGGCGGGTGGCGAGCCCGTTCTCGGTCGTGACGATGGCGTTGATGCGCGCTTCAACCTCGGCGAGCCGCGCCTCGCAATGCTGGCGAAGGGCGGTGCCGCGCTCATAGGCGGCGAGCGCCTCGTCCAGCGTCTGCCGCCCCTCCTCGAGAGCGCGCACGATCTGCTCGAGTTCGGCCATCGCGTCCTCGAAGGAAAGCTCGGCGACCGGACGGGGCGGCGCGGTGGCAGGCATGGGGAGATCCTCCGGCGCGGGGGTTGTCAAACGCCTGCTCCTATCCCGCCGGTGCCGCGACGCCAACCCCCACGCGACACGCTCGTCTTGATCCACCCCCTGGCGGGCAGGGCACGGGCGGCTTAGGCTTGCCTGCGAGACCCTCATCCCGGACCAGACGCCGCTTGGCGACGTGTCCGCCGCACTGGGTCCATCACGGCTTCAGGAGGAAGTGACATCATGGAAGATATCGTCATCGCCGCCGCCGCCCGCACGCCGGTTGGCAGCTTCAACGGCGCATTCGCGGCGGTGCCCGCGCATATGCTTGGTGCAACCGCGCTTTCGGCCGCGATCGGCCGCGCCAAACTCGAGCCCGGCGAGGTCGACGAGGTGATTCTCGGCCAGATCCTCGCCGCCGGCCAGGGCATGAACCCGGCCCGCCAGGCGGCCCGCGCTGCCGGCATCCCGGACGACAAAACCGCATTCGGGATCAATCAGGTCTGCGGCTCGGGGCTGCGCGCCGTCGCTCTGGCGGCACAACAGGTGATGAGCGGCGAGAGCAAGATCGTCGTCGCCGGCGGCCAGGAAAGCATGAGCCTCGCGCAGCACGCGGCGCATCTTCGCGCCGGGGTGAAAATGGGCGATCTCGGCTTCGTCGATACCATGATCAAAGACGGGCTCTGGGATATTTTCAACGGCTATCACATGGGCGTCACCGCCGAGAACGTCGCCCGCGCCTATCAGATCACCCGCGAGGAGCAGGATGCCTTCGCCCTCGCCTCCCAGCAGAAGGCGAGTGCCGCGCAGAAAGCCGGGCGTTTCCAGAGCGAGATCGCGCCGGTCACGGTGAAGGGCCGCAAGGGTGACGTGGTGGTATCCGAAGACGAATATATCCGCCACGATGCCTCCCTCGAAGCGATGACGAAGCTGCGGCCGGCCTTCACCAAGGACGGCACGGTGACGGCGGCGAACGCGAGCGGCATTAATGATGGCGCCGCCGCCCTCGTCGTGATGACGGCGAGCGAGGCGGCCAAGCGCGGGCTCGCGCCGCTTGCCCGCATCGCTGCGTTCGCGACCGCCGGCGTCGATCCGGCGCTGATGGGCACCGGCCCGATCCCGGCCTCGCGCAAGGCGCTGGCGCGCGCCGGCTGGAAGGTCGAGGATCTCGACCTGATCGAGGCCAACGAGGCGTTCGCGGCGCAGGCCTGCGCCGTCAATAAGGATCTCGGCTGGGATCCGGCGAAGGTGAACGTCAATGGCGGCGCGATCGCGATCGGCCACCCGATCGGCGCTTCCGGGGCGCGCATCCTCGTGACACTGCTCGCCGAAATGGCCCGGCGCGATGCGCATAAGGGCCTGGCGACACTCTGCATCGGCGGCGGCATGGGCGTTGCCATGTGCGTCGAGCGCTGAGCGATGCGCAACCCCTCCCCGCCCAGGCCAGGCGGGGCGGGGTGCTGCGCTGCAACATTGATTTCGCTCAACATTATCCCAGCGCGGCATGCTAACCTGACGGCGTCGAACGTTCATAACGGGAGGTAAACATGGAACGGGTCGCATTGGTCACCGGGGGGACGCGGGGCATTGGCGCGGCGATTTCGCGGGCGCTGAAAGCCGCTGGCCACCGCGTGGTCGCGAGCTATGCCGGCAATGATTCGGCGGCCAGGGCTTTCGCCGAGGAAACCGGGATCGCGGTGCTGCGCTTTGACGCCGGCGATTATGGCGCCTGTGAGGTCGCGGTCGCGGAAATCGCCAAGGAACATGGCCCGATCGCCGTGCTCGTCAACAATGCCGGCATCACCCGCGATACCACCCTTGCACGCATGACGCGCGAGATGTGGGATGTGGTGATCGCAACCAACCTCACCTCGTGCTTCAATCTCTGCAAGCTCACCTTCGAGGGGATGCGGGCGGCGAAATTCGGCCGCGTGATCAATATCAGCAGCATCAACGGCCAGGCCGGGCAATATGGGCAAGTGAATTATTCCGCCGCCAAGGCCGGGATGATCGGCTTCACCAAGGCGTTGGCCCAGGAAGGCGCCCGCTACGGCATCACCGTCAACGCCGTCGCCCCGGGTTATATCGACACCGAGATGGTGCGCGCGGTGCCGGCCGAGGCTCTGCAGAAGGTCATCGCCAAAATCCCGGTCGGCCGTCTCGGCCAGGCCGAGGAAATCGCCCGCGCGGTGGTGTTTCTCGCGGCCGAGGAGGCCGGTTTCGTCACCGGCGCGACGCTCGCCATCAATGGCGGCCAATATATGACCTGAGCGCGATTAATCGAAAGGTAGGTTTTCGGCGCTAAACTGTTCCCCGACCGCAAGGAGAGGGGCAATGCCGCTGGATGCGTATCATGAGCGGGCGGGCGACCCACCGAAGGTGGAGGTGACAGCGCCGGCCCGCATCATCGCGGAGATCGCCGAGAATATCGGCCGGCTTTCGGTCGATATCGCCGATCTCGTGGGCGATGTGCAGGAGGTCAACACCCATCTCGAGGGACAATCGAACCAGGTCCGGGAAATCGGCACCGCCAGCGACGAAATCATCACCGCCAACCGCCTGATCGCCGAGACGGCTGCAGAAAATGCCCGCATGGCGGGGGCGGCGCGCCAGGATACCGAGGTTTCGGCGGCCGAGGTGCGGGCCTCGCTCGGCGCCATTGAGCGGCTGGTCGCTGCCGCCGGCACCATCCGCAGCCAGGTCGGCGCCTTCGGCGAGGCGATCGCGACGGTCGGCAAAGTTTCCCAGAATATCGACCGCATCGCCCGTCAGACCAATCTTCTCGCCCTGAATGCGACCATCGAGGCGGCGCGGGCCGGCGAGGCCGGGCGCGGCTTCGCCGTCGTCGCGAGCGAGGTCAAGGCGCTCGCCAAGCAGACCAGCGCCGCGACCGCCGAGATCGGCGCGACGCTCGCCGCCCTCACCGAGGCTTTGCAGCTTCTGCTCCGCCACGCCGAGGATGGGGCGCGCGAGGCGCATGAGGTAGGCAAAAGCGCCGATGTCATCAATCAGGCGATGCAGACGGTGAGTAGCGCGGTCGTGGCGGTCGAGACCAATGCCGGGCGGATTGGCGGTGCGACCAACGAGATCACCGCCCGTTGCGAGCAATTCGCGGAGCTGGTCGATGCCATGAAAGCTGGCATCACCCGCTCGGCGGCGACCCTGGCGACCGCCGCCGGCCGCGGCGGCACGCTTTTGGAGGCCAGCGAGCGGATCATGGTCCGCACCGCCGATTCTGGCTTTGAGACGGTGGACAGCAAATTCATCGCCGCCGCGAGAGAGACCGCGGCGCGGATCGAGGCGGCGTTCGCTGAAGCCCTGAGCGCTGGCACGATCACCGAGGCCGATCTGTTCGACAAGGATCTCCGCCCGATTTCCGGCACCGATCCGCAGCAATTCATGACCCGCTATATCGATTTCCTCGATCGCGTTCTGCCGCCACTGCATGATCCGGTGCTGGCGCTCGATCCGCGGGTCGTCTGGTGCGCCTGCACCGATCATAATCTCCTGATCCCGACCCATAATCCGCAATATCGCAAACCGCACGGGGCGGATCCGCTGTGGAATGCCGCCAATGGCCGCAACCGTCGCCGCTATACCGACAAAACCGCGCAGGCGGTGGCGACCAGCGGCGCACCGTTTTTATTGCAGACCTATCGTCGCGATATGGGCGGCGGCAAATTCGCCCTGATGAAAGACGCTTCCGCCCCGATCCGGGTCAATGGCCGGATCTGGGGCGGGTTGCGGGTCTGTTATCGTATCTGAGGCTTGGATCGGGGCTTATTGCATCGGTCCCGGCGGCGACCATTGAAAGGTTTTGCGGTGGCAGGGGTAGTTATTGATGAAATAACGCAACACCCCGCTCGCTGCCGGCTCGTCCAGATATTGCGGATTGCTTTGGACCCAGGAGACGAGCCCGGCGACGGACTGGCGCCGCGTCGGCGCCGGGTTGGGGAGGCAGACTTTGCGCTTGTTATGGCGCGGCCCCATCGTGTCGAGGAGATGGAAATCGAGCACCGCCGCCTCATAGCCGGCGCAAAGGCTGGTTCCCGCAACATAGTAGGGATTATCGTTGCGCAGCGTGCAGGCGAGCGCGAGGTCGCGGAGATTATGAATGTCGAGCGGATTCGCGACCGACATCGGTTGGGTGGTAACCGGCGTCATGGCGGTTGCCGCCATGGTTGATTGACCTGTCGCGGGCGCGCTCCCATTGGCCGCCGATTGCGCGAGCGCTGGACCCGCGACGAGCAGGCTGAGGCAGCCGAGAACAGCAAAACGCATCGAATGTCTCCGTCACGCACAGAAAAGTGAACGAAAGAGCCTGGATTTTTCCGCTCGCGCTGGGCCATCCTGTCGCCCGGCAAGCGTGACCCTTTTGTGCCGGGGTTCGTAGCGCGTTTTGGCGCGAACGCCCCGCATGGTTTCGTGTCACTTTTGTGACTTTTTTGTTGCAGGGCGGTGCGCCGCTCTTGCCAAATCCTGCCATCCGGTAGAGTTTTCACCCATGGACGAGCATCACGTCGATATCCTGGTCATCGGCGCGGGGATGGCCGGCGCGAGTGCTGCCGCCGCGCTCGCGCGCGCGGCGAGCGGGCGCAAGATCGCGCTGATCGAAGCCGAGGATACGCCGGGTTATCATAGTACCGGCCGCTCGGCGGCGATCTGGATTCTCAATTACGGTCCCCCGGATGTCCATGTCCTGACCCGCCTCTCGCGCGGGTTTTTCGATGCGCCGCCGCCCGGCTTTAGCGATCATCCGCTCAGCCATCGTCGCGCCGTGTTGTTTCTCGCTCCGCCCGAGCAGGCCGAGGCGCTGGCGACCCTGATTGCCGAGGGCGAAGCGGTGCGTGAGATCGGGCTCGCCGAGGTCGCGCGCCGGGTGCCGGCGCTGCGCCCCCGCTATGCCATTGGCGCGGCGATCGAGGAGGATGCTTTCGATATCGACGTTGCCGCCTTGCATCAGGGATTTTTGCGCGAATTTCGCCGCGCGGGCGGCTTGCTCGCGCTCCATGCCCGCGCCCGGACGATTGAGCGCAGCCAGGGACTTTGGCGGGTTGCGACGGAGGCGGGCGACGCGCGGTTCCTCTCCCCGATCGTCATCAACGCCGCCGGCGCCTGGGGCGATGAGGTCGCGCAGGCGGCCGGGGTAGCGCCGCTCGGCCTCGTGCCCAAGCGCCGCACCGGTGCGATCATCGATCCCGCCCCCTTCGCGGTCGTCGACTGGCCTTTGGTGCAAGATGTCGTGCAAAGCTGGTATGTCCGCCCGGAAGCGCGCACGCGGCTGATGGTGACGCCGGCGGATGCCACCCCGACCCACCCGCATGATGTGCAGCCCGATGAGATCGATATCGCGATCGGTATTGACCGCATGCAGCAGGCGCTCACGATCGCGGTGCGGCGGGTCGAGCGAAGCTGGGCGGGCCTGCGCAGCTTCACGCCCGATGGCAGCCTTGCCTTCGGCTGGGACCGCGCCGCTGAGGGATTTTTCTGGTGTGTTGGGCAAGGCGGCTATGGCATCCAGACCGCGCCGGCGGCGGGCGCGCTGGTGGCGGCGATGGTGCTCGGGCAGGACGCCGGCGCGGCTGGCGAAATCATCGCCCGCATCGATCCCGGCCGTTTCGCCTGAATTGTGAGGATCGACGGTATCGGCGAGCCGGGGGGCACGACGACGTCGAGATGCCGTTTGACGGCGTGGTGGGATCGGCCATCGCAGCTCACGCGGAATTGATGAGAGGAAAATGCGTTCGCCGTTGCCTTCACGAGACATGATTTTTTACCATTTGATACTTTTTTCGACTGGCGGCGCATCGTGAAAAATTAAGATGTTCGGGAGAGGAGGAATTTAGGGCTATGCGTTCGATCAAGCGGTTTGTGGCGTTGGCGACTCTGTTTGGTTTTGGGTTTCTCGCGCGTGCGGCCTGGGCGACCCCGGTGCTGGATCAGGACTACACACCCACGCCGAACATCCAAAATGCCGCCTTTTCCGGGGGATCTTTTCGAAGAGCGGAAACCTTCACGGTCGGAATCGCTGGAACGTTGGCCGAAATCACCGTTGATACGAATTCCTCGAACAGTTCGTTCACGGGCGTCAACATTCTGTCCACCTCGGGCGGCACACCGACGACGACGGTTCTGGACGTTGGAACCTTCGATTCGACAAACGCGGCTGGTGTTTCCACCTTCACGGTTTCCCTGCCGGTAACGGTCGGTGAGGTATTGGGGATCGAGCCGATCGGAAACAACGGCACCGACTGGTTGCAGCACAGCACCTACCCGCAGCCTTATGCGGGTGGTTCGGATTTCGTGCTCAACCCGAGCATATTTGGCCCCGATTTCACATCCACTTATGCTGGCGACGGGTTTGCCACCTATGTCGATCCACCGGGCTCGTCCTCGGTGCCCGAGCCGATGAGCCTCGCGATCCTCGCGAGTGGAGTCATTGGCCTGACATTCGCGCGCCGCAAGACGAGGGAGCGAGAATTTCTTCCCAATGAGTAGTAAACACGCCAAGAAGACAGGATAAAGTCTTTTTGCTTCTTTTTCTTCAGAAAAAGAAGATTTTTTCTTACCCCCTCGCCCCCGCCGTTTTACGGTGAAACGTCACCACCAAAACATCACGATGGGACGGCGCGCCGGTATCCACCGGCGCCACCGGGGTGACACCGTGATAGACGCGGTGGTCATCGACCAGGGCGGCATCGAAGGGGGCGGCGAGGGTGAAGCTCCCGAGCAATTTGCCATCAAGGTCATGAATGCTCGTCTCACCGCGCTCGATGTTCTCGCGCCCGATCATCAGGACGAGCACGTAATCGACCCCGTCGCGGTGCAATCCCTCTGGCGTCGGCTTGCCGGGGGCGCCGGCGCGCGCCTCGATGCGGAATTGGTGCGCCTCGATATGCCAGGCGACATTCGGGCATAGCCCGTCGAAAAGCGCGCGGCAGAAGCGGAGGATGGTCGTGAAGCTTGCGCTCGCCGCGATATCGTCGCGGATTGGTTCGAACCAGCGCGCGATGCCGCCATTGAGGGGGTTATAGTCGCGTGACTGATAATGCGGCTGATGCGGGGCGCGCGGGATAGCCGGCTCACCGGGGACGGCAGTGAACACCGCGAAGCGGCGTTTGCGGTAGCGCCCGCCATCGGCCATGTAGGTGTCGTGGCCGAGTTCGTTCCAGCTTGCGGCGAACCTCGCCCAGTCGTCGAGGGCGCCGTGTCTCAGCAATTCGGCCCGCATCGCCGCCGCCGGGACGAAGGCGAAGCCGCGTGCTGCGATCGCGCGGCCGGTATCGTCGCTCATTGCGCCGCTTCTTGCCGCGATGGTTCGGCTTGCGCCGGCGCCTGCTGACCCGGCGGGGTCAGCAGCAGCACGGTCTGGGTCGGATTGGCGATCTCGATGCCGAGTTCCTCGAAGCGCTTTTTCATGCGCCGCTGGAACTCGCGCTGCACCCCCCAGCGGGCGCTGTCGGTGCAGACGATTTGGCCGGCGATGGTAACGACAGCGCCTTCGATCTTATCGACGCCCCAGAGCTGCAGATCGCTCAGCATGCCGCGCTGATAGGCGGGATCCTTGCGCATCCCGGCGGCGACCTCGCGCAGCGCCTCGCAGACGCGATCGGTATCCTCTTTGTAGGCGACACTGACATTGACCGCGGCATTGCCGAGACCGCGATTGCTGTTGCTGACCGTGGTCACCGCGCTGAAGGGGATGATGTGCACCGAGCCGTCGCTGGCGCGCAGCCGGATGGTGCGCACCGAAAGCGCCTCGACCGAGCCCGAAACCCCGGCCAGCGTCACCCAATCCCCGACCTGCATCGCGTTTTCGAGGAGCAGGAAGACCCCGGTGATGAGATCCTGCACCAGTTTTTGCGAGCCAAAGCCGATGGCGACGCCGACGATGCCGGCGCCGGCGAGCAAGGGCGCGATGTTGACGCCAATTTCAGAAAGTGCGACCGGGGCTGCGATCAGGAACAAAACCACCGCGAGCGCCGCGCGGATCATCGGCAGCAGCGTGCGCATGCGGCTCGCCCGCGCCATATGACCCTGGCTGGTGAGGCGCGTCACCTGGCGCAGAATCAGCTCATTGGCCCCCTCCCACACCACGAGCACGAGAAACAGGACCAACGCGATGGTCACCAGCGCCGAGACCACCCGTTCGCCGAGGGCGCCGTCGCTGAACCAGTCGAAAGCGCCGAACCCCCATGCCTGCAGGAGCGAGACCAGGATGATCGCGGTGATGATGCCCGAGACGATAGCGCGCAACAGGCGATGATAGCTGCGCGCCCGCGCCGAGATGCCGGCCAGCCCCGGCACCACCTCGAGCCCGGCGATCGGCTCGGCGCCGACATGGAACATGCGGTCGAGGGCGCCGAGCAAGACTTGCCGCGCCGCTCGCCCGGCGATGAGAACGACGACGCTCAGCGCCCCGATCTTGAGCAGTAAGCGATAGCCGTCCGGCACGCCGAGCGCCCAAACCAGCCAGAGGCCGAGAATGGCGATGATTGCGACATGATGCCAAAGCCGCGCCGCCCGCTTGCGCGCGAGCGCGAGCGGGCCGCCGTCATCCTTGCGCGGCGCGATCCAGCCGGCGACCAGCCGGCGGTTCTTGAACACCACCACCACCAGCATGACGTGGACGATGAGGGCGATGATCTTGAGCAGCGCGTCATGGGCATCCGGGTCGAGGCCGAAGACCAGGCCGACCTCGGCGAGGGCATAGCCGAAAACACTGACCGCGATCAGCCGCCGTACCCAGCGGGTGATCGCGAGCGCGGCGGCATCGCCGAGCCCGAAGACCCGCATCCCGGGATTGTCCGGCGAGAGCAGGGAACGCACCGCCGCCATCACCACCTGCACTGTCACGAAGGCATCGACGACGGCGAGGATCACCACCTGCGTCGAGGCCGAGCCGGCGAGCGGCGTGCTGAGCAGAGCATAGACGAAGCCGAGCAGGATGACCGAGGGCACCAGTTCGAGCAGAAACCGCAGCAGAACGAAGGGCAAGCGCGCGAACGGGATCGCGATCACCGGCGTATCCCTCTCCGCGGACGCGGCGGCCAGCGGCTCATCGGCGATCGCGGGTTCGGTCTCGGGGGGCGGCGGCGCTTCGGCGCCACCGCCAACCACCGCCTCAAGGCCGCGCCGCGGCCGGCGCAAGGCGCGTTCGGCGAGGATATCGGCGGCGAGCCCGATCGCGAGGATCAGGACGAGACGCCAGAGAGCGGCGAAGAAACGCGCCTGGGCATAGGGGTCGGTCGCGGTTTCACGCAGCCAGTCGCCGATCGCCTGGAAATCGGTCACCGCCTGGACGCTTTGGACAATCCGCTTCGAGCCCACTTGCAGCCGGCTCGCGGCATCGACCAGGATCTGGGCGCCGAGGCTGTTGGGCGCCAGTGGTAAAGCGAGCGGCGCCGCGGGCGTCGGGGCGGGCGGCAGATGGGCCTCACCCGAGGCGGCGGCGAGGGCGCGGAGGGCGGCGATCAGCTTCGCGCGCTTTTCCGGGTTCTGCAGATCGGCGATCACTTCTTGCGCGGTCTGCCGGTCGAGCGCCGGCGCCGGCGGCGATTGCGCGCCGACGCGCCAAGACCCCGCGCATATCAGAAGCAGAGCGAGAGCCAGCGCACGCATCATGGCCTTTCCGACCATAGCCGCGGAGCGCTGTCAACGGCCGCGGCGGCGCGGCGCTTTTTTCCGCCGAGGGGGGATGCGCGCCGGCTCTCGGCGCGCTATGCCGGCGCGATGCGGGCGGCATTGTCGTTTTTTCTGATCTTGGTGATGGCCGGCGTGCTCGGCGTCCTCGTGCTCGGGATCATCGGGGTCGCGCGCGGCGGCGATCCGCGCCGCTCGAACCAATTGATGCGCTGGCGGGTGATCCTGCAAGCGGCGGCCCTGCTGCTGCTCGCCCTGCTGCTCAGCCTCGGGCGCTCTTAAGGCGCAAGGCGCCGCCCCTCAGTTTGACAGGCCCCGAGAGCGCTGCCTAATTTCGCCCGGGCTCCGAGGTCCGGGCATGTCAGGGAACGCAACGCCGATGAAGCTTCTTGTCGCCGTCAAACGGGTTGTCGATTACAACGTCAAGGTGCGGGTGAGGAGCGACGGCAGCGGCGTTGAAACCGCGGGCGTGAAAATGTCGATGAACCCGTTCGACGAAATTGCCGTCGAGGAGGCCGTTCGCCTCAAGGAAAAAGGCGTCGTCGAGGAAATCATCGCGGTCTCGATGGGGGGGGGCGCCTGCGCCGAAACCATCCGCACCGCGCTCGCGATGGGAGCCGATCGCGGCATCCTGGTTGAAACCGATGTCGAGCTGCAACCGCTCGCGGTTGCGAAGCTGCTTAAGGCGATCGTCGTCAAGGAAGCGCCGCAGCTCGTCATTCTCGGTAAACAAGCGATCGATGACGACATGAACGCGACCGGGCAGATGCTCGCCGCCCTCCTCGGCTGGCCGCAAGGGACGTTCGCGAGCAGGCTTTCGATCGCGGACGGGCGCGCCGAGGTGACGCGCGAGATTGATGGCGGGCTGGAAACCGTGTCCCTCACGTTGCCGGCGATCGTCACCACTGATCTTCGCCTCAACGAGCCGCGTTATGCGAGTCTCCCCAACATCATGAAGGCGCGGAAAAAACCGATCGAGACGCTGACCCCGGCGGCACTCGGCGTCGATCCGGCGCCACGCCTTCAGGTTCTCAAAACCACCGAGCCGCCGCGCCGCCAGGCCGGGGTCAAGGTCGGCTCGGTCGCGGAGCTGGTGGACAAGCTGAAAAACGAAGCCAAGGTGATCTGACCATGACCGCACTCGTCCTTCTCGACCATGACGGAAAGGCGATCAAGCAGCCGGCGCGAAGCGCGGTCGCGGCGGCGCAAAAGCTCGGCGAGGTGCATGTCCTCGTCGCCGGCGAGGGGATCGGCGCGGTCGCGCAAGCGGCGGCGAAGCTGCCTGGGGTTGCGAAAGTCATCGCCGCCGATGCGCCCGCCTATGCCCATGGCCTCGCCGAGCCGCTCGCCGATCTCCTGGTCGCCCTCGCCCCCGACTATACCCATCTCCTCGCCGCGGCGACCGCGAGCGGCAAGAACGTCATGCCACGCGCCGCGGCCTTGCTCGACGTGCAGCCGATCAGCGATATTTCGGCGGTGCTCGACGCGGACACTTTCGTCCGCCCGATCTATGCCGGCAACGCGCTGGCGACGGTGAAATCGACGGACGCGAAAAAAGTGATCACCGTGCGCGCGACGGGCTTCGACCCGGTCGCCGCCGAGGGCGGTTCGGCGGAGATTGTCGCGGCGCCGACCCTGGCCGCGCCGGAGACCTCGCGCTTCGTCTCTGCGGAACTCTCCAAAAGTGAGCGGCCGGAGCTGACGGCGGCGCGGATCGTCATCTCCGGCGGGCGCGGGATGCAGAGCGGCGAGAATTTTCACCTGCTCGACGCCATCGCCGACAAGCTGCACGCCGCCGTCGGCGCCTCGCGCGCCGCGGTCGATGCCGGGTTCGTGCCCAACGACTATCAGGTCGGCCAGACCGGCAAGATCGTTGCGCCCGAGCTTTATATCGCGGTCGGGATTTCCGGCGCGATCCAGCATCTCGCCGGTATGAAAGACAGCAAAGTCATCGTCGCCATCAATAAGGACGAGGAAGCGCCGATCTTCCAGGTCGCCGATTATGGGCTGGTCGCCGATTTGTTCAAGGCGCTGCCGGAACTGTCCGAGGCGCTGGAGAACGTGTCGTGAGCGTCGGTCTCACTGGCATCGCTGCGAGCCCGGCGGAGACACCGGTCGCGGTGCCAATGATCCGGAAAATCGGCGTCATCGGCGCCGGGCTGATGGGCAACGGGATCAGCCATGTCGCGGCCATCGCCGGCCTCGATGTCATCATGATGGACGTCAAACCCGAGGCGCTGACGCGGGCGATGGAAACCATTGCGCGCAACATGGACCGGCAGATCAAATCCGGCCAGATCACCGTCGACGACAAAGCGGCCGCGCTCGCACGCATCAAGACCGCTGGCGATTTTTCCGGCTTCGGCGATTGCGACCTGGTGATCGAGGCAACCAGCGAGAAAGAGGAGCTAAAGCGCGCGGTCTATGCCAGCCTCACGCCGCATCTCCGCCCCGATTGCCTGATCGCTTCCAACACCTCCTCGATCTCGATCACCCGGCTCGGCGCCAGCACCGATCGGCCGGAAAAATTCATCGGCATGCATTTCATGAATCCGGTGCCGGTGATGAAGCTGGTCGAGATCATCCGCGGCATCGCGACCGACGAGCCGACCTTTCGCGCGATCTGCGCTCTGGCCGAAAAGCTTGGCAAGACCATCGCGGTTGCCGAGGATTTTCCCGCCTTCATCGTCAACCGCATCCTGGTGCCGATGATCAACGAGGCGGTCTATGCGCTTTATGAGGGCGTCGCCTCGGTCGCGGCGATCGATACCGCGTTGCGGCTCGGCGCCAATCACCGCATGGGGCCTCTCGAACTCGCTGATTTCATCGGCCTCGACACCTGTCTCGCGATCATGCAGGTGCTCTATGAAGGGCTCGCCGACAGCAAATATCGCCCCTGCCCGCTTCTCGTGAAATATGTCGAGGCCGGCTGGCTGGGTCGCAAGACCGGGCGCGGCTTTTACGATTACACCCAGACCCCGCCCCGTCCGACACGCTGACGTCGTCTGCCCCGCCGGCTTCGTCGCGCTGCCCGGGGACGACGTTAAAAATCAAGTCCATCATCGCGTTAGCGGTTCGGTAAGGCTTTTCGCGCATAGTGCGCGGAGAGATGCTCCGTTTCCGCCCGTGCCGGGCAAGCGAACAGGGGGATGCGTGCTCGCCGCAAGCGATGAAGCAAGGCGTCTGGAAGCGCTGCGACAACTCGCGTTGCTCGATACGCCGCCGAACGACGAATTCGATCGCATCACCCTGCTCGCCGCGCGCTGCTTCGCTGTCCCGATCGCGATGATTTCGCTGATCGACGCCGAACGGCAATGGGTCAAATCCCGCCATGGCCTCGATTTCACCGAAATGCCGCGCACGGCCTCGTTTTGCGATCACGCCATCCGTGGCGATGAAAGCCTGGTGGTCAGCGATGCGCGCGAAGACCCGAGATTTCGCGACCACCCCTTGGTCACCGGCGCGCCGCATCTCCGCTTTTACGCCGGGGCGCCGCTGATCACCCGTGACCGCTACGCGATCGGCACGCTTGCCATCCTTGATAGCACGCCGCGCACGCTCACCGCCGCCGAACGCCACTCGCTCGAAATCCTCGCCGCCCAGGTGATGGCGCTTATCGAGCTTCGCCATTCCTCGGGGCGCCTGCACCCGACCAGCCTGCTCCCGAACGCCGCCCAATTCTGCGAGGATCTCGCCGATCTCACCCGCCGCCAGCGCGGCCAGAGCCGGCTTTTCGTGATGCTCGACATCGCCGATCCGGATCACCTGCCAACCTATCTCACGATGCTCGGTCCGCGTTGGGAACGGGATTTGCCGACGGCGATGACCCGCGGCATCCGCGCCGCGTTCGGGGAAGGTATTCCGATCTATCATCCGCTCTCGCTTCGCTTCGGCTTTCTGCTTGACCCATCGGTGACTATCGGCTGGCAGGAAAAGCTCGACCAGATGGCCGTTCATCTCCGCCGGCTGATCAGCGAGACTTTGCCGCTCGCGCTCTATCCCAGCATCGGGGTGGTGCCGTTCCGGCTCGGCGATTTCATGGACAAGGCCCTGCTGCAACGCGGCGTTCTCGCCGCGCACGAGGCGCGGGCGGTCGGGCGGGTATTGACCACGGCGCGCGGCCAAAGCGCCGCCGATGACTGGCATGATGCGCATATGCTGCTCGGCGAACTGCGCCGCGCCCTCGATGCGCCCGACCAGTTGACGCTCGTCTTTCAGCCGCGGCTTGATTTCCGCAGCGGCCTCTGCCGCGCGGTCGAGGCGCTGATCCGCTGGAACCACCCGACGCTCGGCCCGGTCTCGCCCGGCGAATTCATCCCGCTCGTCGAAAATACCGCGCTGATGACCGATCTCACCTTCTGGGTCATGGATGCCGCGATGCGCGAGATCGCCGAATTTCACCAAAAAGGGCAGCCGCTTCGCGTTTCGATCAATGTCTCGGCCGGGGATTTACAAAACAGCGACATCGTCGGGCGCATCACGACGCTGCTCCGTCGCTATCGCCTGCCCCCAGAGGCGATCGAACTCGAATTCACCGAAAGCAGCTTGCTGCCCAACCGCACCATCGTGCACCAGCAATTGCGCGCGATCCGCGATCTTGGCGTCGAGATCGCGATCGATGATTTTGGCACCGGCTATAGCAACCTTGCCTATCTCAAATCCATGCCGGCCAGCGTCGTCAAGCTCGACCAATCCTTCATCCGCGTCCTCGCGACCAGCGCGCGTGACCGCGCGATCGTCAAGGCGGCGATCCTGATGGCCCATGAGCTGGGGTACCGGGTGGTCGCTGAGGGGGTGGAAACGGCGGAAATCTGCGCCTTGGTTGCCGGCTGGAGCTGTGACGAGGGGCAGGGCTATCATATCGGGCGGCCGATGGCAGCCGAGACCCTGGCGCTCTGGCTCGCCGATCATGCCTTACCGGCGGTCGCGGTGTCGCTGCCGTGACCCGGCCGCCGCCGCCGCGAGAAAGTGGCCGCAGACGATCAGCCATGCGTTCTGCGCAATGGTGCGCTGTCACCCTTATGCGAGACTATGCTGCAATGCAGCAAACACGACCCCATATCGCGAAAGCGTTCCCCAAGAAAGGGCGGATCACATGCTTTCGTCGTCGTTTTCACAGCCTATTCTCCCGCCACGCCTCGCGCTCGCGCGGCTTCGCCACAGCCTCTCGCGGCGTTGGCGAAGCGGGTTCGAGCGCTTCCTGATGCCCTGGGACGGACCGGCCGAGAGCGAATGGCTCGACATCGCGGACTTCGGGTCGAACCCTGGGCGGCTCGCGATGCGGGTTTTTCGTCCGACGACGGCGATGCTGCCCGGGGCGCCGCTGGTGATGGTGTTGCATGGGTGTGGTCAGGGCGCCGGGGAATTCGCCACCAGCGGCGGCTGGGTCGAGGCGGCGATCCGGCATGGCTGGGTGCTGCTGCTACCCGAGCAGGCCATCAGCAACAACCATGCGCGCTGCTTCTCCTGGTACAGCCACGGCGATACCCATCGCGGCCGCGGCGAGGTGCTGTCGCTCCGACAAATGATCCAGACCGCGCTTCGCCGCTTTCGCTGCGATCGGACACAGGTCTTCGTCGCCGGGCTTTCCGCCGGCGGCGCGATGGCGGCGGCGCTGCTGGCCGCCTATCCCGAGACCTTCGCCGCCGGCGCGGTCGTCGCCGGGCTTCCGGTCGGCTGCGCGAGCAATGCTAGCGAAGCGTTTTTGCGCATGCATGATGCGGGGCCGGCTAACATGACTCCAGCCGCTTGGGCGACCTTGATCACCGCCCAGTGCGGTCACAAAGGGCGCTGGCCGCGGCTTTCCATCTGGCATGGCGAGGCCGACCGGGTGGTCGATCCCGGCAATGGCGAGAATCTCGTTCGGCAATGGACGGCGCTGCATGGGCTCGACGTCGGGGACGCGGCGGCAAACCAGGTCTCTCCCGGGGTCACCCGGCGGACCTGGGGACATAAGGCAGAGCCGAACGTCGAGGCCTGGTCGATCGCCGGCCTCGATCACGGTTTTCCGGTCGGCGCGGACGCGGCGCGCCGTCGCCCAGCCTCACAATGGGTGCTCGGCGCCGAAATCGACGCGACCGAAGCAATCGCCCGCTTCTGGCACTGACGTCTTCCGGCGTAAGGCACGGGAGAGGCAGGCGAGGGCGCTGCCCTCGACCCGCTGGGGGCAGCGCCCCCAGACCCGCATCACTCGACCGGCGCGATCGGCCTTCCTACGCCCCTTCGGCGAAATGCGTGGCGATGCGCGCGGCGAGCGTGCGCGCGACCGCGTCCTTCGTCATGCGCGGCCAGGTCTCCGTGCCCGCCGCGGTGATCAGCAACACCGCGTTTTCGGCGCCCCCCATGATACCGGTCGCGGGCGAGACATCGTTGGCGACGATCCAGTCACAGCCCTTGCGCGCGCGCTTGGCGGTGGCGTGGGCGGCAAGATGTTCGGTCTCGGCGGCGAAGCCGACCACGAGACGCGGCCGGGCCGGGCCGGCGGCGGCGAGTTCGGCGAGGATATCGGGATTGGCGGTGAGTTCGAGGACCGGCGGCGCGGTGGCGGTTTTTTTCATTTTTTCCTGGGCGGCATGGGTCACGCGCCAATCCGCGACGGCCGCGGCGCAGACGGCGATCGCGGCGGGCAGGGCAGCGAAAACCGCATCGCGCATTTCCCGCGCGGTCTCGACATGGCAAACGGTAACCCCCGGCGGATCGGCGAGCGCGACCGGCCCGGCGACCAGCGTCACCCGCGCGCCGAGGGCGGCCAGCGCCGCGGCGATGGCATGGCCCTGGCGGCCAGAGCTGCGGTTGGCAATGTAGCGCACCGGGTCGATCGGCTCCTGAGTCGGGCCGCTGGTGACGATCGCGTGCTGCCCGGCAAGGGGACCCCCGTGCGCAAGCAGTGCTGCGATGGCATCGAAGATCGCGCGCGGCTCGGCCAAACGCCCGGGGCCGAATTCATGGCACGCCATTTCCCCCTCGTCCGGCCCGACGATATGAACGCCGCGCGCGGCAAGCGTCGCCAGGTTCGCGGCCGTCGCCGGGTGCTGCCACATGCGCACATTCATCGCCGGCGCGACCAGCACATTCTTGTCGGTCGCGAGGAGAAGCGTGGTCGCGAGGTCATCGGCAAGACCGGCCGCCATCCGCGCGAGGATATGCGCGGTCGCCGGCGCGACCACCACGAGATCGGCGGCACGCGAGAGCTGGATATGGCCGATCTCGGCCTCGTCGGTGAGCGAGAAGAGGTTCTGATAGACGGTATTTTCGGCGAGCGTCTGGACGGCGAGCGGGGTCACGAACTCCGCCCCGGCGCGGGTCAAAACCGGGGTTACCGCGCATCCCGCGCCGCGCAGCAAGCGGATCAGTTCCAAAGCCTTATAGGCGGCGATGCCGCCGGCAATGATAAGGAGAACCCGTTTTCCGGCCAGCGTCATCAAAGCCGCCAGCCGGCATGGATGGCGACGATCCCGCCGGCGAGGCTCTCGACGGCGACCCGGGCAAACCCGGTTTTGCGCATCATCGCGGCGAGGGTTTCCTGGTCGGGAAAGGTGCGGATGCTTTCGGCGAGGTATTGATAGCTCTCGGAATCGTGGGCAACGATGCGGCCAAGGCGCGGCAGCACCGCAAACGACCAGGCGTCATAGAGCGGCACCAGGGCGGCGACCTGGACGCGGCTGAATTCCAGGCAGAAAAACCGTCCGCCGGGGCGCAGCACCCGCAGCGCTTCGGCAAGAACGGCCTCTTTGTCGGTGCAGTTGCGCAGACCAAAGGCGATCGTGACGCGGTCCACGGTGCGGTCGGGGAGCGGCAGCGCCTCGGCATCGGCGATCAGAAAATCGAGCCCGCGGACGATCCCGCGCGCCCGCGCCCGTTCGCGCCCGACCGCGAGCATCGCCGGATTGATATCGGAGAGGATCGCCCGCCCGCCGCCCGCAGCCAACCAGCCGAAGCTGATATCGCCCGTGCCGCCGGCGAGATCGAGCAGGGTGTCGCCGCTCCGCGGCGCGAGCCGGTCGATGAAACGCCGTTTCCAGGCGCGATGGAGCCCAAGCGACATCAGATCGTTCATCAGATCATAGCGACGGGCGACACTTTCGAAGACGGCGCGCACCATCGGCTTCTTCGCCGCGCGCGGGACGGCGCGAAAGCCGAAATCGGTGGTCCCCGTGGTGGCCTCGTGGCTTGGGCTGTTGCTCATGATGGGTTTCCTATAGCCTGAAAGCTGATCATGCCGGAACTCCCCGAAGTTGAGACGGTGATGCGCGCAATGGCGGGGCGGCTGCTCGGCCAGGTGATCGCGCGGGCGGAGCTTCGCCGCGCCGATCTTCGCCGTCCGGTGCCGCCCGACCTCGTCGCCGCGCTCACCGGCGCGCGGGTGAGCGGCTTTCGCCGCCGCGCGAAATATATTCTCATGCGGCTCGCCGGCGGGCAAAGCGTGCTTTGGCATCTCGGCATGTCGGGCCGCATCCTGCTCATGCCGCCTGGGGCCAACGTGCCCGAGCCGGCGCATTGCCACCTGCTCCTGATGACCGAGGCGGGGTTTCGGCTCGGCTTCATAGATCCGCGCCGCTTCGGCCTCGTCGATCTCGTGGCCAGCGGTGCCGAGGATGCGCATCCGCTGCTCGCCGGGCTCGGGCCGGAGCCGCTGGAGGAGGGCTTCACCCCGGCCCGGCTCGCGGCCAGCCTTGCCGGGCGGCAGAGCCCGATCAAATCGGTGCTGCTCGATCAGCGGGTGGTCGCTGGGCTCGGCAATATCTATGTCGCGGAGGCGCTGTTTCGCGCCGGCCTCCATCCCGCGCGCTTGGCCGGTGACATCTCGCGCGCTGGCACGACCCGCCTGGTCGCCGCGATCCGTGAGACGCTGACCGAGGCGATCGCCGCCGGTGGCTCGTCCTTGCGCGATTACGTTCAGCCCGATGGCGAACTCGGCTATTTCCAGCACGCGTGGCGGGTCTATGGCCGGGCCGGCGCGCCGTGCCCGGTTTGTCCCGGCGCGCCGCGTTGCGCCGGGGTTGCGCGTTTCGTGCAAGCCGGGCGAAGTTCGTTCTATTGTCCGCGCCGGCAACGCTGAGACGAGAGGGAGAGACATAGCATGGCACCAGAGATGATCGTGGTCGAAACCGTGGGCAAGGCGGGGATCATTCGCCTCAACCGCCCGCAGGCGTTGAATGCGCTCTGCGACCGGCTGATGGCCGAACTCGGGGCGCAATTGCGCGCTTTCGACGCGGATCCGGCGATCGCGGCGATCATCCTCACCGGCTCGGAAAAGGCCTTCGCCGCCGGCGCCGACATCAAGGAAATGCTGCCGCGCCGCTATCCGGAGGTGATGCGTGAGGATTTCATCGCGCCCTGGGAAATCGTCACCACGGTGAAGAAGCCGGTGATCGCCGCGGTTGCCGGGTTCGCGTTGGGCGGCGGCTGCGAACTCGCGATGATGTGTGACATCATCCTCGCCGCCGAGACCGCGAAATTCGGCCAGCCGGAGATCAATCTCGGGGTCATCCCCGGCGCCGGCGGCACGCAGCGCCTGACGCGCGCAATCGGCAAGGCCAAGGCGATGGAGATGATCCTGACCGGGCGCATGATGGACGCCCATGAAGCCGAACGCGCCAATCTTGTCGCCCGCGTCGTGCCCGCCGCCGATCTTATGGCCGAGGCGCTGACGCTCGCCGAAAAAATGGCGGCGCTGTCGCCGGTCGCGCTCGCGGTCGCGAAGCAAGCGGTCAATCGGGCGTTCGAGACCACGCTCAGCGAGGGGGTGCGGGTCGAGCGCTCGCTCTTCCTGCCGCTCTTCGGAACGGCGGATCAGCAGGAGGGCATGGCAGCCTTCGCGGAAAAGCGCAAGCCCCGGTTTTCCGGCTGGCGCGGCGGCGAGCCCGGCGCCTGATGGGTGCCGCCGCTTGACAGGCCCGGCGGCGCTTTCTAGAAGGCGCTTCCTGGCTCGAAAGGGTATCCGCCCGTTCGGGGTGTTCGGCTTTTTGATGATGATGAGGGGCCATGGCCAATACCGCTTCGGCGCGCAAGCGCATCCGCCAGACGGCACGCCGCACCGAGCGTAACCGCGCCCGGAAGTCGCGCGTGCGGACCTTCATCCGCAAGGTCGAGGCGGCGATCGCCGGGGGCGATAAGGAGGCGGCGGTGACCGCGCTGCGTCTCGCCGAGCCCGAGCTGCAACGCGCCGCCGGCAAGGGCGTGCTGCCGAAAAACACCGCGTCGCGCAAGATCTCGCGGCTGGCAGCGCGCATCAAGGCACTTGCGCTTTCGTAAAAATTTCTCCCCTGCCATCTTGACGGCGGCGGGTCGCGCGGTCGAAAACGACAAATCCGTGTCAGACTATCGATGCGGGGTGTTTTTTCCTGACCAATTTCTCTGCCGTATGCGCCCGCCGTAAAAGTAAAAAATGCCTTGCTCGGCTGGGCAAGTCGGTATTTTTTTGCTGTTTTTATAGGTATGCCTCGCGATATGCACTAATTTTGTCTTGGCCACTTTCTCGGTTGCTTCCGCCGAACCTTCGGTTTAGTGTCCGCCCTTCTCAATTCTGTCTGTAGACGATGGTTTGTTGACGTAGCTCGCGAGAGCGGCGGCGCGATAGACGTAATCGGTGGTTTTGGGCGTCTCCACGATCTCCGTGGCGAACGGAGGGCTAGAGAGTGGGGGGCGTGAGAGGTGGGCGAGGCAGTGTCAGGCAACAGCGGCATGGATCGGGAGCGCAGTCTTGCCGCGGCTTTTGCCAGCGGCTTCGAGCCATTGGCGAGTACGGACAAAGCCGCCGAGGGCGAGGCGCCGGTGGGCGCCGGGGTCGATGGCGAGCTTGCCAAGCAATGGAGCCGGGTGCGGAGCCGCTTGCAGGCGGATGTCGGCGAGGTCGAATATCGCTCCTGGCTGCGCCAGATGGTGCTCGCCGGGTGTGACGGCGACGAGATCACCATTCTGCTGCCGACGCGCTTTCTTCGTGACTGGGTGCGCCGCCATTATGGCGAGCGCTTGGTGCTGCTCTGGCAGATGGAAAACCCGGCGGTGCGCCGGGTCGATATGCGGGCTGGCACGCTCAGGGGACGGGGTGCGTCGGCGGGCGGGGGGTTCGCGGAAAGCCTCGCGAGCCCGCCGCAATCATTGGCGCCGCCGCCGGTGGCAAAGCCAAGCGCGGCCGCTGTAAGGGCCGGAGCCGCGCCGGAACGTTCGCCGCCCGATACCGCCGGCCTCGACAAGCGCTTCGATTTCGACAATTTCGTCGTCGGTAAACCCAACGAATTCGCCTATGCCTGTGCCCGCCGTGTCGCCGAACAGCCGGCGATGCCCGGCTTCAACCCGCTGTTTCTCTATGGCGGGGTCGGCCTCGGCAAGACCCACCTGATGCATGCCATCGCCTGGGATTTGATCGGCCGCGGCGGCGGACGGATCTCGGTCGCCTATATGTCAGCCGAAAAATTCATGCACCGCTTCATCACCGCGATCCGCAGCCAGGCGACGATGGAGTTCAAGGAGCAACTCCGCGGCGCCGACGTGCTGATGGTCGATGATCTCCAATTCCTGATCGGGAAAGACAACACCCAGGAAGAATTTTTTCACACGTTCAACGCGCTGGTCGATGCCGGCAAGCAGATCGTGGTCTCTGCCGACAAATCCCCCTCCGATCTCTCGGGGCTTGAGGACCGTCTGCGCACCCGGCTCGGCTGCGGCATGGTCGCCGATCTGCACGCCACCACCTTCGAGCTGCGGCTTTCCATCCTGGAGACGAAGGCGAGCCGCGCCGGGGTCGCGGTGCCGGCCAAGGTGATGGATTTCCTCGCCCACAAGATCACCACCAATGTCCGCGAACTCGAAGGCGCGCTCAACCGTCTGATCGCGCATGCTAATCTCTTCGGGCGGCCGATCACGCTCGAGACCACCCAGGAAGTCTTGCACGACATCCTCAAGGCGCATGACCGGCGCATCACCATCGAGGAAATCCAGCGCAAGGTTTCCGAGCATTGGAATATCCGCCTGACCGACATGGCCTCGGCCCGGCGCGCCCGCAACGTCGCGCGGCCGCGGCAGGTCGCGATGTATCTCGCGAAACAGCTCACCAGCCGCAGCCTTCCCGAGATCGGCCGCAAATTCGGCAACCGCGACCACACCACCGTCATGCACGCCGTCGCCCGCGTCAGCGAGCTCATGGAACGCGACGCTGCGTTCGCCGAAGACGTCGAATTGCTGCGCCGGATGCTCGAATCCTGAAGGAAAACCGATCGCGCCGCGGATCGGCTCGGCGGTCGCGCTAAAACCCCTCGAGCACGATTTTTCCGCGCATCGTGCCGCTTTCGATGCGGCGATGGGCGCGGGTCAGATTGGCGGCGTCGATGCGGCCGAAATTCTCGGCGAGGATCGTCTCAATCACCCCCTCATCGACCAAAGCCGCGACCTGCTCCAGAATGCGTTGCTGCTCCGCCATGTCCGGCGTCTCGAACAGGCTGCGGGTGAACATCGCCTCCCAATGCAACGAGACCGATTTCTGTTTGAGATCGCGGACATCGATCGGCGCCGGATCGTCAATCAGGCCGATCCGTCCTTGCGGCCGGATGGCGCGCACCAGCGCCGGCCAGTGCTGATCGGAGGCGTTGGTCGAGAAGATGACATCGACGCTGCGAAACCCGAGTTCGGCGAGCTGGGCGGGAATGTCGCCGCGATAGTCGATGACGTGATGGGCGCCGAGGCGCTTGCACCAATCGACGCTTTCCGGGCGGCTCGCGGTCGCGATGACGGTGAGCGCGGTGAGGCGGCGGGCGAGCTGGATCGCCATCGAGCCGACGCCGCCGGCGCCGCCAACGATCAAAAGGCTGCCCGCCGCCGCGCGTGGCACCTGCAGGCGGTCAAACAGCATCTCCCAGGCGGTGAGCGTTGCCAGCGGCATCGCCGCCGCCTCGGCGAAGCCGAGCCGGCGTGGCCGCCGCCCGACCAGGCGTTCATCGACGATCTGGTATTCCGCATTGGCGCCGGCACGGTTGATGGCGCCGGCATACCAAACCTCGTCCCCGACGCCGAAATGCGTCACCCCGGCGCCGAGTGCCCGCACCACGCCGGCGGCATCGAAGCCGAGCACCCGCTTCTCGCCGACCGGATCGGCCTGGCGGCGGAGCTTGGTATCGACCGGATTGACCGCGACCGCCTTGACCTCGACCAGCAAGTCGCGCTGGCGCGGCGCGGGATCGGGAAGGGTGGTATCGAACAGGGCGTCTTCCGCGTCGATCGGGCGGCAATGGGTATAGACGACGGCCTTCATGGCGTTCGTTCCCCCCGGGATTTTATCAATTTCACCAGAGCCATTCTCTCAGAGCGCGGCCTCTATCAGAGCATCGGCCAGCCGCTTGGCAAGCCACAAAACCGCGCGTCAGCCAATCCTGAGCAAGCGCGCGCCCTCGCCGGTAAGCCAGCGCACGCCCTCAGCCCGCCACGGCGTCAAGTCCTCGACCAAACTCCAGAAACACGGGCCGTGATCCATGTGGCGCAGATGGGCGACCTCATGGGCCGCGACATAATCCTGCACGAAGGGCGGGGCCATGACCAGCCGCCAGCTAAAGCTCAACACCCCATCGCGGGCGCAACTGCCCCAGCGCGTCCGCGTGTCCTTGACGCTGATGCGCGCCGGGCGCCGGCCGATCATCGCCGCTTTGGCGAGCGCGAGCGCTGAAAACCGCCGGCGCGCTTCGGCGCGCAGGAAATCGCCGACCCGGCGGGTCAGGAACTCCGCCCCGCCGGTGACGTAGAGCGTGCCCGAAGCGAGCCAGGCGCTGCCGCGCGCGCCGGCGGGATCGCCGTCTGGCAGATGGCGAATGCGATGCGAAAGCCCGTTGATCGGAATCTCGGCGCCATCGGCGAACGCGATGGCGCGCGGCAGGGCGGCGATGCGCTCGGCGACCCAATCGGCGTGGGTCATGAGGAGCGCGATCCCGGCCCGCCGCCCGGCCCGCGCCGGCAACGTCACCACGACGCCGCCGCCGCGCGGATCGATACGCAAACTGACCCGCCGCGCCTGCGCATGCCGGCGCCAGCGCACCATGGTCGGCCCGCCGGGAAGCGTGAGAATCTCCTCAGTCGCATTCATAGCAACAAATCTGCCGGGTTTCGCGCCCCGCCGCAACCGCGTCGGCTACATGCCGAGCGCCCGGCGATAGAGATCGAGCAAGGTCTCCTGCTCCTCGATCTCGGCCGGCTGCTGGCGGCGCAGCCGGATCAGCTGGCGCAGCACTTTGACATCGAACCCGGCCGATTTGGCCTCGGCGAACACGTCCTTGATGTCATCGGCGAGGGCCTTTTTCTCCTCCTCCAGCCGCTCGATGCGCTCGACGAGGCTGCGCAGCCGCTCGGCGGCGATGCCGCCGGTCTCGGGCTCCGCCTTGGTCTCCTTGGTCACATCTCTCAGCGCCATGCCATCGCCTCCATCCGTTGGGCGGGCCGGGGTAGCTTGGCGGCTCGCCGCGGTCAATGATCGCGATGGGATTGCGCGAAGGCTGCCTTTTGCGCTTCGCTCGCCGGCTTTTGATATTTCGCCTGCCACTCCTTGTAGGGCATGCCGTAGATGATTTCCCGCGCCTCGGGGTCGGTCAGGGCGATGCCGGCTTCCTCGGCCGCCTCGCGATACCAGCGCGAGAGACAGTTGCGGCAGAAGCCGGCGAGGTTCATGAGATCGATGTTCTGGACGTCACTCCGCTCGCGGAGATGGGCGACGAGGCGGCGGAACGCGGCGGCTTCGAGCGCGATGCGGGTCGCATCGTCGGCGGTGGGCTTTGTCATGGCTGGCCTCCTGGGGTTAGTCTCCATCCCGCCTAGATGGCGCCGCCGGTGGCGCTTCGCCATAGCGCGGCGGCGGCGGGGAGGGAAAACGTCATGGCGTTCGAGGAAGCGGCGGCACGAGAGATTTTGCGAGCGGTGTTCGATGCCGCGGTCGCCAGCGCCGATCCGCGCCGCGTGCTCGCCGCCCATCTGCCGCCGCCGCCGCGCGGCCGGGTGGTCGTCGTCGGGGCCGGCAAATCGGCGGCGGTGATGGCGCAGGCGGTGGAAGCGGCCTGGCCGGCGGTTTCGCTTTCCGGCCTCGTCGTCACCCGTTATGGCCACGCCGTGCCGACGCGCCGGATCGAGGTCGTCGAGGCCGCCCATCCGGTGCCGGATACCGCCGGCGAAGCGGCGGCGCGGCGCATCCTCGGCCTGGTGCAGGGGTTGCAGCCGGAGGATCTGGTGCTCGCGCTTATTTCGGGCGGCGCCTCGGCGCTGCTCGCGCTGCCGGCGCCCGGCGTGACGCTCGCCGACAAGCAGGCGATCAATCGCGCCCTCCTCGCCTCGGGGGCGACGATCGGCGAGATGAATACGGTGCGCAAGCATCTCTCGGCGATCAAGGGCGGGCGGCTTGCCGCCTGCGCGCGCCCGGCGCGGCTCGTTACACTTGCGATCAGCGACGTCCCCGGCGACGATCCGGCGGTCATCGGCTCCGGCCCGACGGTGCCCGATCCCTCCACCACGGGAGAAGCGCGTGAGATTCTCGCCCGCTATCACATCAGCCCGCCGGCTGCCGTCCGCGCTCATCTCGCCACCGCGGCGGCGGAGACGCCCAAGCCCGGCGATCTGCCCCACGCCTCCTTTCAGCTCATCGCAACCCCGGCGCTGGCGCTTGCGGCCGCCGCCGCGCGCGCGCGCGACGCCGGTCTTACGCCGCTCATTCTCGGCGATGCGCTCGAGGGCGAGAGCCGCGAACTCGGCACCGTGCTCGCCGGTATCGCGACCAGCGTGCGCCGCAACGGCCAGCCGCTGTCCCCACCCGCGCTGCTGCTCTCGGGTGGCGAGACGACGGTGACGCTCGCCGCCGCCGCCGCGCCAGGTGCCGGCCCGGCGCGCGGTGGGCGCAATACCGAATGTCTGCTCGGCCTCGCGCTCGCGCTGGCCGGCGCGCCGGGGATTTTCGCCCTCGCCGGCGACAGCGACGGCATCGACGGCACCGAGGATGCGGCCGGCGCGATCATCACGCCGACAACCCTCGCCCGCGCCCGTGCGGCCGGGCTCGACCCGCGCGCTGCCCTCGCTGCCCACGACAGCTACGGCCTGTTCGCGGCGCTCGGCGATCTCGTCGTCACCGGCCCGACGCTGACCAATGTCAATGATATCCGCGCCATTCTGATCGCATGAAGGGGATTCCGACCCGGATGAGCCCACACCCCCATCTCCGCCGCCGCCGTCGCACCAAGATCATCGCGACCATCGGCCCGGCGAGTTCGACGCCGGAAATTCTGGCACGGCTGTTTCAGACCGGGGCGGATGTGTTCCGGCTCAATTTCTCGCACGGGACGCATGCGGATCACGCCGCGCGGATCGAGGCGATCCGCGCGCTAGAGGTGGAATTCGGGCGGCCGATCGGCATTCTCGCCGATGTGCAAGGGCCGAAATTGCGTGTCGGGCGGTTTGGCGGCGGGCGAGTGCATCTGCAGACCGGGCAGGCATTCCGCCTCGACCTCAACCCGACGCCGGGCAATTCCCGCCGCGTCGAACTGCCGCATCCCGAGATCATCGAAGCGGCGCGGATCGGCACCATGCTGTTGCTCGATGACGGCAAATTGCGCCTTCGCGTCACCCATAAGCGTGACGACCATCTCGAGACCGAAATCGTGGTCGGCGGCCCGCTGTCTGACCGCAAAGGGGTCAACGTTCCCGATATCGTGCTGCCGATCCCGGCGCTCACCGAAAAAGACCGCGCCGATCTTGCCTTCGCCCTCGATCATGGCGCCGATTGCATCGGCCTCTCCTTCGTCCAGCGCCCCGAGGATGTCGCCGAAGCGCGCGAAATCGCCGCCGGGCGCGCCTGGATCATGACCAAGCTCGAAAAGCCGCAGGCGCTCGATAATCTCGACGCCATTCTGGCGCTTTCGGATGCGGTGATGGTGGCGCGCGGCGATCTCGGCGTCGAATTGCCGCCCGAGGAGGTGCCGCTCGCGCAAAAGCGCATCGTCAGCGCGGCGCGCGCGCTCGGCCGCCCGGTGGTGGTCGCGACCCAGATGCTGGAGAGCATGATCAACGCGCCGGCGCCGACCCGCGCCGAGGCCTCCGATGTCGCGACCGCGGTGTTCGAGGGCGCAGACGCGGTGATGCTGTCGGCCGAGACCGCGGCCGGGCAATATCCGTTCGAGGCGGTCAATATCATGGACCGCATCGTCGCCCGCGTTGAGCGCGATCCCGGCTGGCGCGCGGTCACCGAGGCGGCGCGGCCGCGGCCGGAGCATTCCTCCGCCGACGCCATCGCCGCTGCCGCCCGCGCGGTTGCGCACACGATCGAGGCCAAGGCCATCGCCGCCTTCACGTCCTCGGGCAGCACCGCGCTCCGCGTCGCCCGCGAGCGGCCCGATTGCCCGGTGCTCGGCCTCACCCCCGATGTCATGACGGCGCGGCGGATGGCCTTCACCTGGGGGGTGCATGCGCTGATCACGCCGCTCACCCATTCGATGACCGAGACCGTCGCGCGGGCGCTTCGCCTCGTCGAGCAGGAAGGTTTTGCCAGCAGCGGCGAAGAGATCGTTGTCGTTGCCGGCGTGCCCTTCGGCAAACCCGGCACGACGAATGCGCTCCGCGTCGCCAGAGTCAAGTAATCACTTCTTTTGAAGAAAAGAAGCAAAAGGACTTTTGTCCCGATGTCTCGGAGTGGCAACTGCCTCGGCACGGGCAGTGCCGCAGGCACTGCCCAACGGGAAAGGTTTTTTGGTTCTTTTTTTCAAAAAAGACCCCCATTTCATACCAACCTCTCCGAGGATTTGGCCGCAAGAAACGGAACGCGTTGGTAGGGGCGGGGCGTTAGGTGAGCTTCACCAACACTCACAGGAGCCCTTGCCATGAACGCCGTCCCTGCTTTCCGCATTCTCGGCCTTCCGGCGGAACCGTTTGCACCATTTTTCGCGATGAGCGATGCCGAACTCGCCGCACAGGGCGCTGTTCGCCGGATCGCCGACGACCGCGTTCCCGGCTATCCATGCCGCGTCAGCCTCACCGATTCACACCCGGGCGACACCCTGCTGTTGGTCAACTACGAACACCACGCTGTCCACTCCCCCTACCGCATGCGGTTTGCCATCTATGTGCGCGAAGGAGAGACGCGGTTCGACGCCGTGAACCAGGTTCCCGAGCAGCTCCGGCTTCGCACCCTTGCCGTCCGCGGCTTCGACGCTGCGGGGATGATGCGCGACCGGGCCCTGGTCGACGGGCGCGAGGTCGAGACCGAGATCGCTCACCTGTTCGCGGACGAGGAAACCGCTTATCTGCATATCCATTTTGCCGCCCCCGGCTGCTATGCGGCAAGAGTGGAACGCGCATGAGCATTTTTCACACTGAAGCGACGCGGCGGGAGGCGGTCGCCGCCCGTGACCGGGCTGCCGATGGGGCTTTCGTTTATGCCGTCACCACCACCGGCGTCTATTGCCGGCCGAGCTGCCCGGCACGGCGCGCCAAGCCCGAGCATCTCCGTTTCTTCGCGGATCCAGCGGCGGCGGCTCGGGCCGGGTTTCGCCCCTGCCGCCGCTGCCGGCCTGACGAGCCGACGGCGAGCCGGCACGCGGCGGCGATCGAAGCCGCGTGCCGCCTGATCGAAGCGGCCGAGACGCCGCCCGATCTCGGCGCCATCGCCGCGCGTGCGGGCCTCAGCCGGTTTCATTTCCATCGTGTCTTCAAGGCGGCGACCGGCCTCACCCCGAAAGCCTACGCCGCTGGATGGCGTGCCAAACGCGTCCGCGCCGCCCTCGCCGCAGGGGCCTCGGTGACAGAGGCGATCTATGACGCGGGGTTCGGCACGAGCAGCCGATTCTACGCCGAGGCTTCGCGGCGGCTCGGCATGGCGCCGCGCGCCTGGCGCGGCGGCGGCGCGGGGGCGCGTCTCCGTTTTGCCCTCTGTGCCACCAGTCTCGGCGCCATCCTGGTCGCGGCGAGCGAACAGGGCATCGCCGCGATCGAACTCGGTGATGAGCGCGAGGCCCTGCTCGCCGATTTCCAGGCGCGTTTCCCCGAGGCCGAGCTGATCGGCGGTGATGCGGATTTCGCACGTTTGGTCGCGCGCGTCGTCGCCCTGGTCGAGCATCCGGAGAGGGCGGCTGATCTTCCGCTCGATATCCGAGGGACCGCGTTTCAAGAGCGGGTTTGGCGCGCGCTTCAGGCGATTCCACCCGGCATGACGGTGTCCTACGCGGCGCTCGCCGAACGCATCGGCGCCAAGGGCGCGGCACGCGCCGTCGCCGGCGCCTGTGCGGCCAACCCGCTCGCGGTTGCCATTCCCTGCCATCGTGTGGTGCGCAGCGACGGCGCGCTGTCCGGCTATGCCTGGGGGGTTGGCCGCAAGCGCGCTCTGCTGGCGCGTGAGGCGGCGGCGAAAAACAAGCCTTGACCGCAGGAGCTGTTTTCATATAGTGGCTTAGACGCCGTTTCTCAGAGATTTTGTCAGCAAAGCTGTGCGAGCCTTGGGGGCGGGTCGTTTTTTGGGAGTTTTTGCCCTGCCCGAGCGGGGCAAACCGGCCGGGAGTCGATCCGGATGTCATCGCCGCCTCTGTCCCGATTGGCCATCCGTCTGGTCCTGCTCCTGCTCCCCGTCCTGCTCGCCGCCTGCGCTGGCCATTCCACGCTGACCGCGCGCGAGGAAGCCGCCCGCTACGCCGCCGAGGCGCGCCGCCACTATCCGCCGCCGGGCCCGCCCAATGACCCCTGGGGCCCTTACATCACCGAGGCGTCACGACGGTTCGATGTTCCGGATCGCTGGATCCGCGCGGTCATGAAGGTCGAATCCGGCGGGCATGAGTTCCTCGCCGGCCGGCCGATCACCTCGTCGGTCGGGGCGATGGGGCTGATGCAGCTGATGCCGGCAACCTATGAGGAAATGCGGGCGGAAAACCATCTCGGCGAGGATCCCTATGATCCGCACAACAACATCCTCGCCGGCGCCGCCTATTTGCGGGCCATGTATGACCTCTATGGCATCCCGGCCTTCCTCGCCGCCTATAATGCCGGGCCGCGCCGGCTCGATACCTATCTCGCTGGCGCCGCGCCGCTTCCGGATGAAACGCGGCGCTACGTCGCCATGATCGCGCCGGCGATCGCCGGCACCTATCCCGCCCGGCGCTCGCCGTCCGAGCAGCTCGCCTATAACCGGATCCCTGATATCGTGCCGCCGGGGCGGCGTGGCAGCCAGATGCTGTTTGCCGCAAAGAGCGCGCCGCCGCCCAGCGCGCGCAGCGCGCCGCCGGTTCAGGTCGCGAGCCGCTCCTTGATCGCGCCGGTGACCGCCGAGCCCTTGCCGCCGCTCCCAGCACCGGCGCCGGCGCCGGCATCGCACTCGAGCCTCGCCCTTGCCGCCTATGTGCCGCCCATCCCGGCGAGCGGCGGGCATGGCGGGTCTGCCGGCTTTCACCTGATTTCCCAGGCCGTCGCCGAGCCGCTGCCAATGCGGCGGGGCGAGGCGGCCGGGCATGATTGGGCGATCCAGGTCGGCGCCTTCGCCAGCGCCGCGCAAGCGCATGCGGCGGCGCTCGCCGCGCGCGACGCCGCCCATCTCAGCGCCGGCCAGCCGCTGGTCGGCACAGTGCAGCAGGCCCGCGCCCGGCTCTATCGCGCCCGCCTCACCGGGCTTTCCCGCGCCGCCGCGATCGATGCCTGCGAACGCCTGACGAAGAGCCACGGCACGTGCCTGGTGCTCTCGCCAGACGCCCAATCCTGAGTGCGCCGGCGCGATCTTTCCCGGAAAATTGTTCGCCCCGGCGGTTGCCGCGCGTGGCGCGAGCGGGCATGCCGACGTTTCCCGTAACCATCCCGGAGGGGTCCGCAAGATGTTCTGGTCGGCGGCCATCAAGAGCGTGCTGCTCGCCTTCCCGGCGCTATTTTCGATCGTCAACCCGATCGGCGGCGCGCTGATTTTTCACGAGGCAACCGCCGATCGCAGCCCCGCGGAACGCGCCTGGATCGCCGGCCGGGTCGGGATCTACGCCACCCTGGTGCTGCTCGGCTCGCTCCTCGCCGGCACCTATATTCTCAATTTCTTCGGCATTTCTCTCGCCGCGCTGCGCATCGCCGGCGGCCTGGTGATTGCCGTCAAGGCCTGGGAACTGCTCTCGGGGCCCGAGCACAAGGCGCGGCCGGCCGAGCGCGCCGCGGCGCCGGCGGGGGAGGCGGCGGCGATCGCGTTTTTTCCGCTCACCATGCCGCTCACCGCCGGCCCCGGCGCGATCTCGGTTTCCATCGCCCTGGCCTCCGAGCGACCGCATGAGGGGATCGCGGTCGGCGGCTTCTTTCTCGGCGCCTCGCTCGCCGCCTGCGCCCTTTCGCTGCTGATCTGGGTCATGTACCGCTCCGCCGACCGGCTGATCGGGTTTCTCGGCCCGACCGGCGTTGCAACGCTCAGCCGCCTGATCGCCTTCGTGCTGCTCTGCATCGGCACCCAGATCACCATCGACGGCGTGCAGGCGACCTTGAAACCGGTGTTTGCGCAGTAGCGGAAAAGGAAGAAAAGAGGTTCTTTTTTGAAAAAAAGAACCAAAAAACTTTATCCCGCTAGTCAGAGAGAAAGCGTCACCGCGACCGGTACGTGATCAGAGGCTTGCGGCCAATCGCGCGCGTCTTTCAGCGTGATCTGATCCCGGAGTGCGGGGATAAGATCAGGGGTTGCCCAGACGTGATCGAGCCGTCGGCCACGATCGGAGGCGCGCCAGTCGCGATTGCGATAGGACCACCAGGTGAAATGCTTTTCCGCCGCCGGCACGAAATGGCGGACCGCATCGACGAAGCCGGTCTCCAGCCACGCCGCGAGCCCCGCCGTCTCGGGCGGGGTGTGGCTTACGACATCGAGCAATTGGCGATGGCTCCAGACATCGGTCTCGAGCGGCGCGATGTTGAGATCGCCGACGATGACGGTGCGGGAAAGCGCAGGCTGGGCCGCGAAAAAATCCCGCACTTCGGCGATGAAGGCGAGCTTGTGGGCGAATTTCGGGTTGGTTGCCGGGTCCGGGACGTCGCCGCCAGCCGGGACATAGAAATCATGGAGATCGAGCGGCCCGCCCGCGGTCTCGAGGCGGACGGCGAGATGCCGGCAATCGTTCTTGCCGCACCAATCGGG
Organism: Acidibrevibacterium sp.; assembly: GCF_049965395.1. Taxonomy (NCBI): domain Bacteria; kingdom Pseudomonadati; phylum Pseudomonadota; class Alphaproteobacteria; order Acetobacterales; family Acetobacteraceae; genus Acidibrevibacterium; species Acidibrevibacterium sp. The sequence continues at coordinate 66,382 of NZ_JBMFWJ010000003.1, read as the reverse complement.
AAACCCCTCCAGCACCGTGATCGGCCGGCGCGAGAGAATGGCGACACCATTATAGCTCTTCATGCCGCGATGGGCGATGTGGGGAAAACCGAGCGCCCGCACCGCGTCCGCCGGAAACAGCGCATCCTCGACCTTGGTCTCCTGAAGGCAAAGCACGTCCGGGTTGAGCGCCGCAACGAGATCGGCCAGACGCGGCAGGCGAAGACGGAGCGAGTTGATGTTCCAGGTGGCAATGCGCAGACTCACGCGACTATCCTGGTCGCGACCGTGCCGACCCCCGCGATCTCGCCCGCCAGCCTATCGCTGCGCTTGATGGCGGCGACACCCTCCGGGGTGCCGGTGAAGATCAGATCGCCGGGCGCGAGCCGCACCAGCCGCGAAAGCGCGGCGATGATCTCGGGCACGCTCCAGATCATGTCGGCGAGATCGGCGGCCTGGCGCACCGTGCCATTGACGCTGAGCGCAATCCGCCCCCGCGCCGGATGGCCGATCCTCGTCGCCGGGGCGATGGCGCCGATTGGGGCGCTGGCGTCGAACCCCTTGGCCATGTCCCAGGGGCGGCCGGCTTTCTTTGCCTCCGCTTGCAGATCGCGCCGCGTCAGATCGATGCCGGCGGCATAGCCGAAGACATGCGAAAGCGCATCGCGCGCCGCGATGTCGGCGCCGCCGGTCGCGATCGCCACCACCAACTCCATTTCGTGATGAAGATCCGCGGTCGCCGGCGGATAGGGGCAGTCCGCGCCGTCGATGACCACCGCATCCGCGGGCTTGGTGAAAAAGAACGGCGCCTCGCGTTCCGGATCGCCGCCCATCTCGCGCGAATGGGCGGCATAGTTGCGCCCGACGCAAAAGATGCGGCGGAGCGGGAACATCCCGCCGCCGGCGACCTGCACCACCGCTTGCGGTGGCGGCGGGATGACATAATCGGCCATGAGACACGCTCCTCGCACAGAAGGGAGTTAGGCGATGATCACCTTACGCTTGGGGAAACGCGCCACGACGTCAAGCGGCAGGTTGAAATGCTCGGCGACGAGCTGGGCCGGGTTGCGCGCCAGCCAGTCGCTGATCGAGATGTCACCATAAACGCCGCTATTGAGGACGACGAGGACGCGAAGCGGCTCAGTGCCGGTATTTTCGATGTAATGGCCATAGCCGCGCGGCACATAGCCAACATCTCCGGCGCGATAGTCCCAGGTCACCGCCCGCGCCGTCGAGCCGAACACCGTCATCCGCCCTTGGCCGGAGAAGTAGTATTGCCACTCATCGGCATGCGGATGCCAATGGAGTTCGCGGACCGCGCCGGGATTGATGTCCTCGATGACCCCGGTCATCGTCGTCGAGATCGGAAACTCCTTCGAAGAAACGATGCGGACGGTACCGCCCGGCGCCTCGATCGGGCGCTGGGCGAGCAACGGATAGCGATGGGTTTGCGGCGCCGAGACGAGACTGCCGACCGCCGGCTCGAGCGGCAGCGGCGGCGGCACCGTGCCGGGCATGATATAAAGCTCGTGGTCGGGGATTTTCGCAAACGCGGCGGCGGTAACGCCGAGGTTTTTCGCCAGCACCTCGGGCGGGGTGTGCGCCAGCCAGTCGGTCACGCTGAACGTGCCGAATTCGGAAAAAGCGCCGTCATCGAACACCAGCATGAACTCGCAGCCATCCGGCCCCAGGCCCTGGATGGAATGGCCGTAGCCGCGCGGGAAATACCAGACATCGCCAGGGCCGAACTCATTGGTTTCGGCATTGCCGTCGGGATCGATCACCGTCGTGCGGGCGTGGCCACGCAGCATGAACGCCCACTCGGCGGCGAGCGCATGCCAGTGGAGTTCGCGATAAGCGCCGGCATAAAGCCGCATATTCACCGCCGCCAGCGCTTTCGAGGCGGGAAATTCGGCGACCGTCGCCTCCCGCGCCCAGCCGCCTTTATTCTCTTTTTTGTGGCTGTTGGCGAAAACATATTTGAAGCTCGGAAGCTCGCCATGATCGGTCGGCAGACGCGGCGTGACGGCGGGCTCGGGCGCAGGCAGTTCGGGCTCGGCGGCGTTCGCCGTGGCTGCCGCGGCGATCAGGCCGGTGCTGGCCGCCGCCGACAACAGGCCGCGGCGCGAGACGGGGAGAGTGGGCATCCGGGCGTTTCCTTTCTAAGCGCTGGCAAAAGCGTTTCGGCGAATTCAAAGTGCGAATGGATCGCATTTGCAGCGCGGATGTCCAGAGGAAGGAAGCATGGCAACCATGCCGCAACAAGGCGTCACAAAGTCGTGAGGCGCTAGGCCGCCGTGGTTTCGCGCCTGCCGGCCGGGGCGAGGGCGGCGGCGAAATCGGCGAAAATACGAGCCGAGAGCGGATTGGTCGCGAAATCATACTCCGGGTGCCATTGCACGCCGACGGCGTAGCCCGCTTCCCGGCCATCCGGCCGCGTCACCACCCGCACCGCTTCGATGGTGCCGTCGATCGCCACGGCTTCGACCACCAAGCCCGGTGCGGGCCGGTCGATCCCCTGATTATGGAGTGAATTGACGGCGATGTCGGTCGTTCCGGCGAGGCGATGAAGCCAGCCGCCCGGTGTTGCCCGCACCCGATGGGCAAGCCCGGTGCGCACTGGCGCGAAGGGCTGCAGCGGCGTCGAATGGTCGATATGGCCGGGGAGATCCTGCAGCCGCTGATGCAGCGTGCCGCCGAGCGCGACGTTCAGCTCCTGCAAACCGCGGCAGATCGCGAGCACCGGCATGCCGGCGGCGATCGCGGCGCGCAGCAGCGGCAGAGTCGTCGCATCGCGGGCGGCATCTTCGGGCGCGCCTTCTGGCTGCGGCGGGCCGCCGTAATTCTCCGGCGCGACGTTGGAGCGGCTGCCAGTAAAGATCAGCCCGTCGAGCCGGGCGAGCAGGGCGGCGATGTCGGCCTCGGCGCCATTGGCCGGGATCAAGAGCGGCACCCCGCCCACCACCCGATCCACCGCCCGGACATAGGTGTCAGAGGCGGCGTGGTTAGGCATGCCGTAGATGCCGAAGGTTTTCATGCAGCAGGAAATGCCGATCAGAGGTTTCATCATGCAAGACCGATGGGATCGCCCGCGATTATGGCGGCATTGCGGCGGGCGGCGGTTATCGCTTGGGGCCGGTCGGTGGCGTCGGGGTGACCTTGAACTCAAACAAGGCCTCGGGAAACTGGCCGCCGATCTCGATATCGCTAAGGCTGACGCGGGTTTCGCGCCGCTGCTCGTCGAGCACGATCCATTGCCGAAGTGAAAGCGGATCGGTGTCGAAAGCGAGGCTCAGCGAGCCTTGCCACCAGCGCTCGGCGCGCAGCACCGTCACCTGGATCAGGCCGGGGACGCGGGTGATATCGGTGATCAGAATATTGCCCGAGAGCTTGATCTCGGGGGCGAGAATAATCGAGAGCGGCGTGTCGCCAAGGGCGACCTCGCTGGTTTGGCCGAGTTGCGAGTCGTGGAAATAGACGTCACCGTGATTGGCGACCAGAAGATAGGGCACTGGCGGGTCGTATTCGAAGCGGAGTTTGCCCGGCCGGTCGATCCAGGCGGTGCCATGGCTGTCGCTGCCATCTGGCGCGATCTGCTCGAAACGCGCTTTCAGGGTGTGGATGGCGTTGAGATAGGCCTCGATACGCGCGATATCGGCGCGATCCTGCGCGGTCAGCGTCATGGCGCTGATCGCGCTGGCGCGGCGCGCAAGGAGCAGGGGGGCGAGGGTAAGGCATGCGAGAGCGGCGCGGCGGGCGATCATGACGCGCATGTGGCACGCCGCTCCCGGCGAGAAAACCCCTCGCCCGCCATATCAGCCCCGCGCGCGCAGAATCTCGGCGGCATGGCGGGCGGCGCCGGCTGCGGTGAGGAAAAATCGCCCGTCGCGATGCTCAACGCAACCAAGATGCGCGAGCCGCGCGAGGCAGGGGACATCTTTCATGGCAGCGTCCGCTTCCGGCCGGCCGGCGGCCCCGCTCAGAAACAGCCGATGCAGGGCGGCGCGGCAGCAGGTTTCGAGATAGGGTTCCGACCACATCGCCGCGACTTTGCGCTTTGATCGGCGAATGACAAGGGCCGGGCTTTGCCGTCCGGCGTTTTTGCCGCGAAGATGGCGCGATGGCCGGTCTGCTTCCCACCCTCGCGTTGCCGCTCTTGCGCCACTTGCCGCCCGAGACCGCGCATGCCCTCGCCTTGCGCGGCCTTGGCCTCGGGCTTGCCGGGCGTGAGCGCGCGCGCGTCGATCCGCGCATTGCCCAGACCCTGTTCGGCCGGCATTTCCCGAACCCGATCGGGCTCGCCGCCGGCTTCGACAAGAATGCCGTCGCCGTTCGCCCGCTGATGGCGCTCGGCTTCGGCTTCGTCGAGATCGGCACTGTGACGCCGCTGCCCCAGCCCGGCAATCCGCGCCCGCGCCTCTTTCGCCTCGACGCCGAGCGCGCCCTGATCAACCGGCTCGGCTTTCCCGGGGAAGGTTTGGCGCGCGTTCTGCCCCGTCTTGCGGCACTCGGGCCGCGTTCGGTGCCGCTCGGCGCCAATATCGGCCTCAACAAGGAAGGCGCCGTTCCCGAGCGCGATTATCCTGCCCTCGCGATCGCCTTGGCGCCGCATGTCGATTACCTCACGCTCAACATCTCCTCGCCGAACACGCCGGGGCTCCGTGATTTGCAGGCAAGCGCGCGGCTTGCCGCCATTCTCGCCGCGGTCAAGCGGGCCTTGCCTGAGGCGGCGCCGCCACTCTTGGTGAAAATCGCCCCCGATCTCAGCGAGGAAGCGCTCGCGGCGGTGGTCGAGACCGCGTTCGCCGGAGGGGCTGCCGGCTTGATCATCGGCAATACCAGCGTCCGCCGTCCGCCCGGGTTGCGTTCGCCCCACGCCGGCGAGGCGGGCGGGCTTTCCGGCCCGCCTTTGTTTGCGCACGCGCGTGTGATGCTCGCCCGCGCCGCCCGCCTCGCCGCGGGCCGCCTCACGCTCGTCGGCTGCGGCGGCGTCGGCACCGGCGCCGAGGTGCTGGCGATGGTCCGCGCCGGCGCCCATCTGGTTCAACTTTACACCGCCTTCGTCTATCAAGGGGCGGCGCTGCTCCCGCGGCTGCGGCGCGAACTTCTGGTCGCGCTCGATGCGGGCGGGTTCGCGCGCCTCGAAGACGCGCGCGGCGTCGATATCGCCTCTCTCGCGGAGACATCATGGAACATCTGACCGGCCTTGCCCCCCTCGTCCCGCGCTATCGCGGCTTCATCGTCGATCTCTGGGGGGTGGTGCATGACGGAATCCGCCCCTATCCCGGCGCGGTCGATTGCTTGCGACGTTTGCAGCAGGCGGGAAAGCGGGTGGTACTGCTTTCTAACGCGCCGCGGATCGCGAGCGTCGCGCAAGCGGCGATGCGTGAGATGGGGATCCATGATGACCTCTATAACGGCATCATGACCAGTGGCGAGGCAACGCGCGACCGGCTCGCGCGGCGTGACGATCCGTTCTTCGCCGCTCTCGGGCGACATCTCTATCATCTCGGCCCGGCACGCGACCGCAACGTCTTCGCCGGGCTCGATTACACCCCGGTTGCGACCCCCGGGGCGGCCGATTTCGTCGTCAATACCGGGCCCGACGAGACCGCCGGCCTGGTCGATCTCCCCGCTTATGAGGACATCCTCCGCGCCTGCCGGGCGCGCGATTTGCCCATGGTCTGCGCCAATCCCGATCTCGAGGTGATCCGCGACGGCGCCGCCGTGCTTTGCGCCGGCGCGCTCGCCCAGCGCTATGAGGCGCTCGGCGGCAAGGTGTCTTGGATCGGCAAGCCCGACCCCGCCATCTATCAGCCGACATTGGCCATGCTCGGCTGCCCGCCGGAAACCGTGCTCGCGATCGGGGACGCGCTCCGCACCGACATCGCCGGGGCAAAGGCGGCGGGGCTCGCGAGCTGCTGGGTGATCGGCGGCATCCATAACGCGCTGCTCGGCAACCCGCAGGCGATCGAGGAGGCCGCCGCCGGCGAGGGTGTCACCCCGGTCGCCGCCATTCCGGCGCTCTGCTGGTAGGACGGACAAAAGTTTTTTTGGTTCTTTTTTTCAAAAAAGAACGCGCTTCCTACCCTTTTCTTCCCGCCTTCGCCCGTGTGCGACGTGACGCGGGGGCGAGCATTTCCGGCCGCGTGCCGGAGATGCGCTCGATCAACCCGGCCATCGCGTCGAGATAGTCGGCCATCGCGAGATGGCGTTCGGCATAGCGGCGGGCATTGGCGCGCAGACGCGCCGAGAGCGCGCGGTCCTCGAGCACCGTGAGCACCCGCTCGGCGAGCCCGGCGGGGTCGAGGAAGGGGGTGAGGAGGCCGTTTTCGCCGTCGCGGATGAATTCGCGCACCGGCTCGGTATCGCTGCCGATCACTGCGCAGCCGCTTGCCAGCGCCTCGCGCAGCGACCAGGAGGCGACGAACGGGTAGGTGAGATAGACATGCGCGTCCGAGCGCTGCAAAAGCCGCCGGTAATCGCCGTAATCGATGCGCCCGACGAGATGGACGCGGCGCTCGTCGATAGAGGCTTTCACTTCATTGAAAAAAAAGTCCCGCCAGGTGCCGTTGGCAAGCTTGGCGCCATAGCTCACGCCGTCGCCGCCGACCAGGATGACGCGGAGATCGCGCCGCGCGCGAAAAAGATGCCGCAGCGCCCGCATCATGATGTGATAGCCGCGATAGGGTTCGAGATCGCGGGCGACGAAAGTCACCAGCTTTTCCCCTGGCGCGACGGTAACGTCCTTGAGCGCGAACGGGGTTTGCGCCGCCAGGGGGTCGGGCTGGCAGAGTTCGAGATCGGCGCCCTCGGGGACGATGGTGATGCGCGGGCGCGCCCAATCGGGGTAGGTCGCGTGCTGAAAGCGGGTCGGCGTCTGGCCATGGCCGGGGAGGTTGAGCGCCAGCAGATTGACCGTGTTCTTGATCCGAATATTGGAGAGCATGTGCGGCGCGGTCGGAAACTCGGGGTCGAAGCCGACATCGAGCCCGTCAGTGTGATAGAAAAACTCGAAATAGCCGAGCATCGGCACGCCCGGCCAGATATCGCAGAGATCGAGCATTTCGCCCCAGCCGTGATGGCCGATGATGATGTCGGGCTGAAAGCCGAGCTCGCGCAATTGCGCCGCGGCCCGCGCCACCGCTTCGGCGCGGATCATCGCCGGCTCGAGTTCGCGCAAGTTACGGTGCGCGTCCTGGCTCGGCTCGCGGCCGAGGCGATAGACGAGCTTGCGCACCCCAGCAATCATATTCTGGTTGTCGTCGGTCAGAAATAGAATTTCGTGCCGCTTCGTCGCCGCCAGATAGCGCAGCAGATGAAGATATTGGCCGGGGAAATTCTGGTGGACGAAGAGGAATTTCACGCCGTGCCGTCACCGTCCACGTCGGGGTGGGGCCGCTTTGCCGGTACGGCCGGTTTTGCCGGCCGGTTTTGCCGGCGCTTTGCCGGGCGCGGGTTTCGCCGGGGGTTTGGCCGGCGGAGATTTCGCCGCCGCCGGCTTGGCCGGTGCCTCACCACCGCTGCCCGCCTGACGCCGCTGCAAAACGATCTGAAACGCTTCCAAGGGCGCCAAGCTTTCGGCCTCGCAGGCCTCGCCATCGGCGACCGGGCCGATCGCAGTGCCGTCAACGAAGGTTGCGGAATAGGTGCAGCGATGGGTCTCGCGGGCCTTGCCACGCAGCCGCACACGCAGCCCGAGCAGCGGCAGCGCCATGCCGCGGCTGCCGCAGAGCTGCCCACCCTCGACCCAGGGCGAGAGCCAACCCCGCCCGAGCACCGCCTGATATTCGATGTCCGCCGGCGCCACCTCGCCGCGCGGCGAAAGCGCGAATCCCTCGACCCAGCGCTTGCTGCCGCGATCGCCGATCCACTCGCCGAGCATCGCGCCGATATCGCCGCGGAGCTGAACGTGCGCCGCGATCTCGAAATTGCCGTGCAGTGGGAGCGCCGCGCCGGCCGGCGCCACGCCCGGCGCGGCGCCAGCGGGAGGCACCACCGGCGCCGCGGCGCCGGAGGCGAGCGGCGGGCGGCGCGGGTCGGCGACGGCCGGCATGGCGCGGCCAGCGGCAGGCGCGCCGGCGGCCTCCTCGGCCAGCCGCAGCACTTGCAGGCGCGGGGCGTTTTCCGGCCCGCCCGGGGCCTGATAGATCGTCACCAGAATCTGCGCCGGCCCCTCGCTCACCCGCACGAGGGCGGCATCGGCGGCGCCGCTTAGCCAGCCATCGGGCCGAAACGCGGTGATGCTCACCGCCTGCGGCCGGCTGGCAGCCCCGGGCGGCAGCGAAATCCGCACCCCAGGCAGGCCTGACCCGTCCTCGTTACGCTTGGCGCCGGGGGTCTGGACGATGCAGAAAAGCCCCGTCTCCAATGTCATCAAATGCCCCGAAACACGCAATTCGGAAAACATCTTCTGGCCGAGCTTGGCGGTGGGCGCGGCGGCGGCGGTGGCGTCTGACATTGCGTGTATTCCTGCTCTGTTAGAGAGGTAACGATTTTGACGAGGGTCCATGTATTTCTCTAGCGGTATCAAGCGGATCAGTAAACCGCGTTGATCGCGCCGCAATCTCGGCCGCGTGCAGCAAGGCGTTATTCACCGCCGACGCCGGCAAATCAAGCCCGAGCAACAGGCCGCGTCCCGAAGCCCGGATACGTTCGGCCTGGGCGCCGAGATCGAAGGCGACGACGAAAAGCCCGGCGCGCCAGAGTTCGCTCAGCGTATAACACCAGGTCTCAGGCACGACCGAGGGCAGGAAGCCGAGCGCGCCACCTTGGCGCGCGATCAGCGTGACCGCTTCGGTAGGCTGGTAATCGCCGGTGATGAAGACTTTTCCGGTGGCGAGCAGGGCCTCGTCGCCGGTGGTGACGCCGACGACGGTGAAGGCGAGCGGCAAATCCCGCGCGCGCGCATCGAGAGCGCAGGCGAGCAGCCGCCGATAGCCTTTTTCGACGCCGATCGCGCCGGCGAGAACAACGCGCAACACCCCCGCCGCCGGCGCGATGGCGGCCGGCGCGGCGGCACTGGTGGTTTCCTCCCAGGGGAGCACCTCGGGCCGCAAGGCCGGGAAATGCCGGGTCAGCCGGGCCGCGACATCGGCCGCCGGCACCACCACCCGCGCCGCCGCGGCGAGCAGGCGGGCCGAGCGCAGGCGGAGCGCCGGGGCGTCGATCTCCTCCTCGATCTCGCGCCCGGCCTCGGCGACGCACGCGGCGCACGCGGTAACCGGCGGCTCGCCGCAATAGCGCCCCTCCGCGCCGAGCAGCTTGATGCGCGGGCAAAGCCACGCGTAATCATGCACATGCACCTCATAGGGGCGCCCAAGAGCGCGGCAGAGGGCGAGCACCGCGTCATGGTCATGCCCGAGCAGGTGATGGATCTCGATCGCCTGCACCCTCTCCGCCCGCAGCAGCGCGAGGAGATCGCTGGTCTCGAGCGGCAGGTCGAAGCCGAGATCGGGATAGTCATCCGCCGCCTCGGCGCGGGTGAGATAGGAGCGGTTGACGCCGGCCTCCGCGCGCGGGCTGCCGCGCAGCAGAACGACCCGCCACCCTGCCGCCGCCAGCGCCTGCGCCCGCGCCGTGATCCGCGTCTCGACGCCGCCGCCACGATCATGCGTGATGAGGAGGGCTGCTCGCATGGCGCGCCCGCGGGTTGCGATGAAGCGGGCGCGATCGAAGCGCCGCCGCGCCGGGGCGAGCGGGTCGGCGGCGACATAATCGGCGATCAGCGCGTCATAGCCGGGATGGAGCCGCGCTAGAGTGGCGGCGTTGCGGGCGCGAAGCGCCGCTTGGCCGGCGCCAAAGGAAACGCCGCCGCGATGGGCGACGAATACCCCGCTCGCCGCCACATGCCGCCAGCCAAGCGCGCGGGCGCGGAGGCAAAAATCATTCTCCTCGCCATACCCTTGGGCGAAGACATCCTCGCGCAACAACCCGACCTGATCGAGTGCGGCGCGGCGAATATAAAGGCAAAAACCAACGCCAACCGGGATTTCGACGACCTTGCCGCGGCCGGCGCGCGCGGCAAGCGCGGCGAGACGCTCAGTTGCCGCGAGATCGGGCATCGGATTGCCGCCCTCGCGCCGTGGGTAGCTCAGCAGCGTCGCGTCATTGGAAAACGGCGTTGCGGTCGCGATCGCGGGTTCGGCGTAGGCGGCGTCGCGCAGCCCGCCGAGCCAGTTCCCGGCGACCAGGGTGTCGCTGTTGAGCAGCACCACGTCATCGCGGCCGGCGGCGCGAATGCCGGCATTGGCGGCGCCGGGAAAGCCGCGATTGCGCGGCAGGCGGACGAGGGTGATGCGCCGGGCGCGGGCCAGTTGCGCGAGCGCCAGCACCAATTCCGGCTCCGGGCTCGCATCCTCGACCACGATGATCCGGGTTGCCTCCCGACGCGCGGCGAAGAGGCTCGCGAGACAGGCGAGGGTCTCGGCGACTCCGCGATAGACCGGCACGACGATGCTCACCCGGCGCGGGCGGGCGCGGCGGCGCTCGGCGGGCTCGCCACGGAGATCGGCATGGATCACAGCCCGCGCGGCGAAGGCCGAACGCCCCGCGCGACGGCCATCCTTGCCTGCCATCCCGCCTGTCGCGCGCGCCAAGGCACGCGCCTCGGCCATCGCGCTCGCCCGTTCGGCGCCGGGATCGAGGGGGCTTCCGAGCAAATCGCGGCCATCGCCATCGCGAAGTGACAGCGGCGCGGCGGCGTGTGCGAACCGCGCCGCCGGCACGAAGAAGCCGCGCGGCCGCGCGAGCGGGGTCGCGCCAGAGACGGCGATCGTGGTGTCGGTCGCGGCGAGGCGCGCGATCAGACGGCCATCGCGGTCATGAACGAAAAGCCACGGCGTCGCGTCGGGGTCGGCGGGATGCCAGGCCCAGCCGGTGAGATTGCCGTCTTCTTCTCTCACCACCCCTTCGATCCGGCGCAAGGCGGCGAGCCGGATCGGGCTGCCGAGCAATGCCGTGCCGTCCGCCAGCGTCACCGCGAGTTCGCGCCCGCCGAGCAATGCGGCGTGGAGCCGCGCCCGCCCCTGTCGCCAGCGGAGCGCGCACGCGACGCCATCGCAAGCGACGCGAAGCCCGGCCGGCGCAAGATGGGACGCGACCATCAGCGTGCCGCCGCTCAGCATCGCACACCAGCCCGGCGCGCCGACCGCCGCCGCGATCCGATCCGCCCCCTGCGCGAGATGTGCATCGATCGCCCCGGCATGGCCGGAAAACGCCGCGGCCAGGGCCTGCGCCGCGCCCGCGACCTCGCCGTCCCGCAGCCGCGCCGAGGCGAGCCCGATCCAGGCGACGCGCAGATCGAACCGCGCCGCGATCTCAGCAAGCGGTTTTGCCTGCCCGGGTTCGCCCTGCCCGAGGCGGGCGAGGGCGAGGGCGAGGCGCGCGGTTTCATCGCGTGGCGCGATCCTTGCCGCGCGTTCGAGCCAGCGGAGCGCGGCAGCGCCATCACCGGCCGCCAAAGCCGCTTCGCCGCGGTCGAGCGCCGCCCGCGCCGTCTCCGCTTGGCGCGCGGCGAAGGCCGCAGCCAGCGCCGCCGCTTTGGCCCGCATCGAAGCCGGAGAGGCGTTGCGCGGGCCGTCCGTCACGCCGGAAGCCGCCGCCTCGGCCGGCCGCGCGCCAGCACGCTCAGGCGCTTTGCTTGGCGTTGCGCGGCGCCGGCGCCTCGGCCGGTGGCGGGAGATGGGCGAGGTCGCCGGCCGCTTCGGTGATCCCCTGCGCCACCGCCCGTTCCAGCCATTGTCGCGCCTCCTTCGGGTCCTGGCGCCCGGCGAGGCCGCGCGCGAGGTAGCGGCCGAGCATCATCTGCGCGTGGCCATGGCCGCGTTCGGCGGCGCGGCGAAACCAGAGCGCGGCCTCGGCGCGATCGCTCGGCACGTCGTGGCCGCCGCCGAGCATCGCCCCGATCGCGAACATGGCGCCGACATGGCCGTGCTCGGCGGCGCGCCGGAACCAGCCGAGCGCCGCCGGATGATCCTGCTGGCCGCCGGCGCCGCTGACCAGAAGCTCGGCCAGCGCGACCTGTGCCTCGACCATGCCGGCCTCGGCGGCGCGGGTGATCCAGGCGGTGCCTTCGGTGGGATTGGGCGCGACGCCGCGACCCTCGATGAGCATGCGGCCATACCAATATTGCGCGTTGGCGATACCGTCGGCGGCGCGGCGCATCCATTGCGCCGCCTGGCGATCATCGCGCTCGACGCCAACCCCTTCGGCGAGGCAGACGCCGAAATTGAACGCCGCCACCAAATCGCCGGCCAGCGCCGCTTCCTCGAACCATTCCCGGGTGCGGGTGCGTTCTTCCGGCCCGGCCGTGCCCTGGCGCACGAGAGTGGCGAGTTCGGCCTTCGCCTGCGCGTCTCCCGCCTCGGCCGAAACCCGGAACCAGCGCGCCGCTTCTTGCGGGTCGCGGGCGGTGCCGGCGCCGGTCAGATGCATAAGCCCGAGGGCGCGCGCCGCGGTGCGATGGCCCGCTTCGGCGGCGCGACGGAACCACAGCGCCGCCTCGGCGTAATTGGGCGGTAATTCGCCGCCGCGGGCATAGAGATCGCCGACCACGGCAGCCGCCTCGGCATCCCCGGCGAGGGCGGCGCGACGCAGCCAGGATTCGCCTTCTTGCACGTTTTTCGCAACACCGCGGCCTTCAAGGAGGGCGAGACCAAGCCGCGCCTGCGCCGGGCGCACCCCTTTCTCGGCGGCGGCACGATAAAAGCCGATCGCTTTGGCCGGGTCGCGCGCGACCCCGTCGCCACGGTCATGCATTTCACCGAGGAGATATTGCGCGCTCGCGAGCCCGGCCGCCGCCGCCGCCGCCAATTGCGCCGCCGCTTCACGGAACGCCGCCGCGTCGGGGGTTCCGCGCAGCAAGGCCAGCGCGAGGCCGAGCCGCCCCTGCGGCGAGCCGGCTTCCGCGGCGCGGCGATACCATTCCTTCGCCGCTGCGAGATCGCGGCCCGCTTCTGGGCCGGAGGTGAGAATATAGGCGAGCAGCGCTTGGCCATCGGCGGAGCCGGCTTCGGCGGCGCGTTCGGCCCAAAGGCGTGCGGCGGCAAAATCCGGCGCGCCGGCCTGCGCGGCGCCGCGTGGGCGGGTCAGCGTCGCGGCCGCGATGCCATCGTCAGCGCCGAGGCCGCGCAGGTAAATCGTCGCGAGCAACGCCTGTGCCTCGACGAAGCCTTGCTCGGCGGCGGCGCGGAGCCAGCGTGCCGCTTCGGTCACGCTTGCCGGCACGCCGCTCGCTTCGAGGTAGCAACGCCCGACCCGGTATTGCGCTTCCGCGAGCCCGGCGGCGGCGGCGCGGGCGAGCAGCGGAAAAGCACGGTCCCAGCGCCCCCCCTCGCCCCATTCGAGCGCGAGACGCAAGCCGGCGCGCGGCGACCACAGACTCTGAAGGCGCGTGAGGAACCCGGCCATGAAGTGGCTTATCGCTTCATGGCTCGCGCATGCCTTCGGACGCGACCGGCATCACGCGGCCGAGGAGATAATTGAGGATGGTGCGCCGGCCGACCTTGATATCGGCGGTGACCGGCATGCCCGGCGCCACCTTGAACCCCACCGGCACACCGTGCAGCTTGATCTGGTCGAGCGAGATCCGCACGCGATAGAAAACCCGCCCGCCTGGGACCGGGTCATGCGGCTGATCGGTCAGCGGGTTGGCGGGATCGCTTTGGGTGAAGCTGTCGGGGCTGATCACTTTCACCTCGCCCTCGGCATCGCCATACTGGGTGAAGGGGAAAGTGTCGAACTTCACCGCCACCGGGTCGCCGACGCGCAAAAACCCGGCATCGGAGCCGGCGGCATTGGCCTCGACCAGGAGCGGCGCCGAAGCCGGCACCAGGGTGATGAACTGGCTGCCGGTCTGCAGCACCGAGCCGACCGAGACTTTCGCGACGGTGAGCACGATCGCGTCCTCGGGGGCGCGAAGCTCAACGAGTTGGCGGCGCAGCACCGCTTTTTTGAGCTGTTCTTCGGCGTCCGAGAGCTTGCGCCCCTGATCGGTGAGGTTTTGCAAAACCTCGGCGCGCCAGTTTTGCAAATAGGCATCGCGCTCGGCGATCATGGCGCGAAGATCGCGGGTCGCGGCCTCGGCATTGTTTTGCGAGAGCGTGAGATAACGCGTCATTTCGATGCGGTTATCGGCCGCCGACAGCGAGTTGAGGCGGCTTCCGACCTTCAAATCCTGCAATTCGCGGCGCATGCCTTCGACGTCGGCGGCGACCGTGAGGCGCTGGCGGTAGTAATTGGCCTCGGCCAGGCTGCGGGCGATGGTGGTTTCGAGACTGTTGATTTTCTGCTGGTAGTTTTCGAGTTTGAAGGTCTTTTCCGCCGCCCGCTGGGCGAACACCGCCGCTTGCAGCCGGGTCGCATCGCTGTCGAGGGGCGGCGTGTAGGGCTTGTCGGCGGCCTCGGCGGTGAGCCGGTCGACCTCCGCCTGATAGCTCCGCACCTGTTCGCGGAGCGCGCCGAGATCGGCGGCGGCGAAGGTCGGATCGAGCTCGGCGAGCATGTCGCCCTGATGCACGAGCTGCCCCTCATGCACCGCGATCGAACGCACGATGGCGGTATCGAGCGGCTGCAAGACCAGGGTGCGGGCTTCCGAGATCACCTTGCCCTGCGTCGTCACCACCTTGTCGATCTTGATCAGGCCGGCGGCGAGAAAAAATGTGATCACCGAGAGCGAGATCACCCAGATGACGCCGCGCGCGGCACCGATCGGGCGGGTCGCGAGCAGCGCTGCCGAGGGAGATTGGAATTCGAGCAATGTGTCGGCGAAGGCCGCCTCACTCGCCGCGGCACTCGCCGGCGCCAGGGTTTGCGCGCGGATCAGGGCGTTCCGGGCCATCGTCTATTCTCCGGTCGCGATCTGGGGTGGCATCGAGGTCGGACGCTGGCCGCCCTGGCCCTCGAGATGGCGGTTCTGCTGCAGCCAGAGCTGGCGATAGATCGCGCAACGTTCAAGAAGTTCGTGATGCGGCCCGAGATCGACCACCTTGCCGCGCTCGAGGACCAGGATCGCGTCGCACTCGGTGAGCGACGACAGGCGGTGCGAAACGATCACCATCGTCCGCCCGCGCGCGATGCGCAGCAGATTGGCGTTGACCAGCGCCTCGCTTTCAGGGTCGAGCGCGCTGGTCGCCTCGTCGAGGATCA
Source organism: Acidibrevibacterium sp. (assembly GCF_049965395.1). NCBI lineage: Bacteria > Pseudomonadati > Pseudomonadota > Alphaproteobacteria > Acetobacterales > Acetobacteraceae > Acidibrevibacterium > Acidibrevibacterium sp. The sequence continues at coordinate 51,256 of NZ_JBMFWJ010000003.1, read as the reverse complement.
GGATGCGCGGGTCGTTGATCAGGGCGCGGGCGATCGCGAGACGTTGGCGCTGGCCGCCCGAGAGATTGGCCGACCCCTCCTCGATGAAGGTCTCGTAACCCTGCGGCAGACGCTCGACGAATTCCTCGGCGCCGGCGAGGCGCGCCGCCCGCACCGCGTCCTCGAGCGTGAGGCCGGGGCGGCCGGCGATGATGTTTTCGCGCACCGTGCCGCGGAACAGGAAATTATCCTGCATCACCACGCCAAAGCTCCGCCGCAGATAGGAGAGATTGATTTCGCGGAGATCGACGCCGTCGATCTTCACATAGCCCTCATACTCTCGGTTGATGCCCTGGAGCAGGCGGGTGATGGTCGATTTGCCCGAGCCGCTCTTGCCGACGACGCCGAGCATGGTGCCGGCGGGGACGCTGAAGGAGACGCCCTCGAGGGCCTTGGTTTTCGAGCCGGGATAGGCGAAATCGACTTTCTCGAAGCTGATCGCGCCGGAAAAGCGCGGCCGCAGCCCCTCGCCAGCGTTTTTCATCTCCCCCGGCTGGTTCAACACCATGCCGACCTCGCCGATCGAACTCCGCACCTCCTCCATGTCCTCGATCAGCCGCGCCATGCCGACCAGCGGGGCTGCGACACGCACGCCAAGGAGCATGAAGGCGATCAGCGCGCCGGGATCGACGTTGGCGGCGCCGGTGAGGACGAGATAGGCGCCGACCAGCAGGACACCGCGTTCGATGAAGCGCTCGATCGGGGTCACGATGGTGTTTGGCCAGTTGCCGAGCCTTCCCGCCTCCAGCCGATAACGCGCCGCATTGGCGACCTTGAGATCCCAAAGATCGCGCTGCTGCGGCTCGATCGCGAGGGATTTCACCGTCCGCACGCCGTGCACGCTCTCGACCATCACCGTGCTTTTCTCGATCTCCGCCTGGATCACCTTGGCGATGACGCGGCGCATCGGCGGCAAGAAAATCAGAATGACGATGGCGATCAGAACGGCGCCGGCGAGCACCATCCAGGCCAGCGCCGCGCTCATGTAAAACAGCACCGGCAGCAAGACGAGGAGGGTGAACCCATCGAGGAAGGTGCTGAGCAGCTTCCCGGTCATGAAGTCTCGCACCTTCCAGATCTGCGAGAGCCGGTGGATGGTCTGGCCGGCGGGGTTGCGCTCGAAATAGGAGAGCGGCAAGCCGAGCATGCGGTTGAAGATGTGCAGATTGAGGCGGGTATCGAGTCTTGCCGCGACCACCGCCGTCAATTCGCGTCGGGCGTAGCCGAGGATCGTCTCCCAGATCACCGCAAGACCAAGGATCACCGAGAGCAGCGTGAGGGTGGACATGCTGTGGTGTTGCAGCACCCGGTCGATCACCACCATCACCAGGAGCGGCGGGATGATGGTGAGCAGGCTGAGCGCGATCGAGGCGATGCTGATATCGCGCAGCGCCGCCCGCTCGCGCGCGACGACGCGGGCGATCCAGCCGAGCGTGAACGGCGCCTCTTCCTCGTTGCCACCGCGCTCGGGGCGGATCAGCAACACTTCGCCCGACCAGACGCGCGTCAAGCGCAATTCATCGACCGGTGCCGGATCATCCTCGGCGCCAGCGCGCGGGTCGCGGAGGAAAATCACGTTCCGCCCGGCGTTGGCGCCGACCCAGAGCCCGGCGCTGCCGTCATTGAACAGCACCACCACCGGCGCTGTGCCTTTGAGGCGGACGATCTGGCGCCAGCTCAGCCGCGCCGCCTTGGCCCAGAGCCCAGCGCCACGCGCCCAGGCCGCGAGCTGCGCCGGCGAAGGCGTCTCCTCTGGCGCGAGACGCAGTTCGTCACGGTCGAGGACCACGCCATGATGGCGCGCCGCCGCGATCACCGCGAGCAGCAGGGTCTCGCGCTGATCGTCGGGCGCGCCGGCGGCGCTCGCCGCGCTGGCCGACGCCTCGGCCGGTGCCGGATCGTTGGGCGCGACCGGGGTGGGCTCGGAAGAATGATCGCCCGGCGGATGAGTATCGTCCTGCAATGCCAGCTCCCAATCGCGGCGCATCGGCTCATGCTGCCCTCGGCGCATGACGCCACCGAAATCGCCTTATCACATTTCCCCCGGGATGCCGAGGCCAAATTTAGGGATTGCGTCTTTTTTTTTAGAACACATCAGTAAAATTAATCTTTTGTGTCGCGATATGCGGCGCGGGCCAGGCGATCATTGAGCGCGCATCCGAGCCCGATTTCGGGAATGGTCATCGCGGCGATGCCGGCAAGGCCGCGCCGCCCGCCCTCGGCGTCGAGCGTGCGAAGCCCGGCATAGAGCCGAGCCGCCGCTTCCTCGAGGTTTCGCGTGGCGCTGAGCTGAAACACCAATGCCGCTCCCGGTAGCGGCGGGCCGAAGGCGAGCAGCGCCTCGTCGCCGGCAACCTCGCGCGCCCCGAGCCGCAGCGGCAGCGTTGGCGCGTAATGGCTTTTCAACATGCCGGGAGCCAGCGGCTGCCCCGCGTCGGCAAGCGGCGCCGCGTCCAGCGCGCCGAGGAAGGGGGCGAGGGCTTCGAGGCTGATCCCGCCGGGGCGGAGAAGACGCGGGCGCGCGCCGGTGAGATCGAGCACCGTCGATTCGACCCCGACCGGGCATTCGCCGGCATCGATCACCGCGGCGATCCTGCCTTCGAGTTCGGCGAGGACGTGCGCCGCCGTGGTCGGGCTGACGCGGCCGGAGCGGTTGGCCGAGGGCGCCGCGACCGGGTGGGCGGCGGCGGCGAGCAGCGCCAGGGCGACGGGATGGGCGGGGACGCGCACGGCGAGCGTCGAAAGCCCAGCGCTCACCAAATCGGCGACGACGCTTGTCGCGCGCCGCGGCAGCACCAGCGTCAGCGGCCCGGGCCAGAAGGCCTGCGCCAGGCGTTCGGCGAGTGGGGTTGCGACGACATCGGCGAACGCCGCTGCCGCACTCGCGTAATGCGCGATCAGCGGGTTAAAGCGCGGCCGCCCCTTGGCCGCGAAAATCGCCGCGACCGCGCCGGCATCGGTCGCATCGGCGCCGAGGCCATAGACGGTTTCGGTCGGGAAGGCGACGGTCTCGCTGGCGCACAGGAGGGCTGCGGCACGGGCGATCCCGGCGGCATCGGCGGCAAGGCGTTCGGTCATCGCGGCGCGGCCGCCGGGGCGCGGCCGTGGCAGAAGAACGGCGGGTTGAAAAACCCTGGCTTGCCATAGCGGAGCGGCGCGCCGGCGGCGTCGAGCACGGCGCCGCCGGCCGCTTCCAGCACCGCTTGCGGCGCCGCCGTGTCCCATTCCATGGTTGGCCCGAGGCGGGGATAGAAATCCGCCCGCCCTTCGGCGAGGCGGCAGAATTTCACCGCCGAGCCGAGCTTTTCGATCGCGGCGATCGGTTTGCCGGTGAGCACGGCGGCAAGCGCCGGATCATCGTCATGATGGCGCGAGGCGAGCACCACGAGCCCCTCCGGCGGCGGCGCGCGGGTCGCGATCGGATGCTGCGCGCCGTTTTGCCGCTTCCAGGCGCCGGCGCCGACGATGCCGCCGAACATCTCGCCGCTCGCCGGCACCGCGACCGCGCCGAGGATCGCCGCCCCATCCGCGACGAGGCCGATATTGACGGTGAACGCCGCGTCGCCGGCGGCGAATTCACGGGTGCCATCGAGCGGATCGACCAGCCAGAAGCGCGCGCCAATGGCGGTGATGCGGCCGGCGGCGACTTCTTCCTCGGCGATCACCGGAATCTCTGGGGTGGCGGCGCGGAGCCCGTTGGTGATCAGCGCCTCGGCGGCGCGATCGGCCTCGGTCACCGGGGAGAAATCCTCTTTGCGAGTGACCGCGAAGCCGCGCGCGCGCACCGCGAGGATGAGCCGCGCGGCATCGGCGGCGAGGGCGGCGGCGAGGGCGAGCAGCGCGGGATTATCCATCACCCGCATGTAGGCTGCCCTCTGGCATAGCGGCAAGTGGCTGCTAGACTGCGGCAAAATCACCTGGGGAAGGAGTTCCCGATGCTCGACGTCGTTTTCGCCAAGCCGGCCCTGCCGAAGGCCGGCGGTCTCCTGCTGTTGGTCGCCGAGGATGAGCCGCAAGCCGGGCTTTGGGCGGAGGCCGATGCCGCGACCGGCGGCGCGATCGCGCGGGCGATCGCGGTCGCTGGCTTCAAGGGCGGCAAGGGCCAGACGCTCTCGCTGATTGCGCCCGGCGCCGGGCTCTCGCATCTCGCCCTGGTCGGGCTCGGCAAACGCGCCGAGATCACCCCGCTCGGCGCCGCCGAAGCCGGCGGGCGCGGCCTTGCTCTCCTCACCCAGGCGGAGACGCTGGCGCTCGCCGCGCCCGGGCTCGCGCCCGATCTGCTTGCCGAGGCCGCCCATGGCGCGGTGCTGCGGGGCTATCGCTTCGATCGCTACCGCACCCGTGAAAAGCCGGAGGACAAGCCGAAGCTCGCCCGGCTCAGCGTGCTCGCCGAGGGGCCGGAGAAGGTGAAAACCGCCTATGCACCGCTGGAAGCGCTGGCCGAGGGGGTGTTTTTCACCCGCGATCTGGTGAGCGAGCCGGCCAATGTCCTGACCCCGGCGGAATTCGCCGACCGGGTCGAGAAACTCGGCGAACTCGGCCTGAAAATCGAGGTGTTCGAGCCCAAGGCGCTCGCCAAGCTCGGCTTCGGCGCGCTGCTCGGCGTCGCGCAAGGCAGCGCCAATGAGCCGCGCGTCGTCGCAATCAGCTGGCATGGCAGTGGCGCGCGCAAAAAGGACCAGAAACCGCTCGCCTTCATCGGAAAGGGCGTCACCTTCGATACCGGCGGTATCAGCATCAAGCCCGCCGCCGGCATGGAGGACATGAAATGGGATATGGCCGGCGCCGGCACGGTTGCCGGGCTGATGGCAACGCTGGCGCGGCGCAAGGCCAAGGTGGATGCGATCGGCCTCCTTGGTCTCGTCGAAAACATGCCCTCCGGTACCGCCCAGCGCCCCGGCGACGTGGTGACGAGCCATTCCGGCCAGACCATCGAGGTGATCAATACCGACGCCGAAGGGCGGCTAGTGCTCGCCGATCTGATGTCCTGGTGTCAGGAGGAATTTTCCCCCCGCCTGATGATCGATCTCGCGACCCTTACCGGGGCGATCATCGTCGGGCTCGGCCATGAACATGCGGGTTTGTTCGCCAATGACGACGAACTCGCCAACCGCCTCCTCGAAGCCGGGCGCATGAGCGGCGACAAGCTCTGGCGCATGCCGCTCGCCGAGGCCTATGACCGGCTGATCAAATCCCATATCGCCGACATGAAAAATGTCGGCGGAAGGCCGGCCGGCGCCATCACCGCGGCGCAGTTCCTGCAGCGTTTCGTGCGCAATGGCACGCCCTGGGCGCATCTCGACATCGCCGGGATGGCGTGGTCGGAAAAAGACTCGCCCTTGGCGGCGAAGGGCGCGAGCGGCTTCGGGGTGCGTCTGCTCGATCGGCTGGTTGCGCGGTTTTACGAGGGCTGATGGCCGAGATCGCGTTTTATCACCTGCTCCGCGCCGGCCCCGAACAGGCCTTGCCGGCGCTGCTTGGCCGCACCCTGGCTTTGGGCGAACGCGCCGTCATTCGGGTCGGCAGCGAAGAGCGCCTCGCCGCCCTCGACGATGCGCTGTGGCGCGCCGCCAGCCCCGATTGGCTGCCACACGGGACGAGCGCCTCCGGCAACGCCGATCTTCAGCCGATCTGGCTCACGCTCGCCGACGAAGCGCCGAACGGCGCCGGTTTCCTGTTTCTGATCGACGGCGCCGAAAGCGCCCGGCTTGAGCAATTTACCCGCGTCTTCGATCTTTTCGACGGCAATGACGAGGCGGCGCTGGCCGCGGCGCGGCTGCGGTGGCAGGCATGCAAAGCCGCCGGGCACGCTGTCACCTACTGGCAGCAGGGTGCGCGGGGGTGGGAGAAGAAGGCGTAAGAGCTAGAAAGATCGTTCTTTTTTGAAAAAAAAGAACCAAAAAAACTTTTTTCTCCGTGGGGCAGTGCCTGCGGCACTGCCCGCGCCGAGGCATTGGCAACTCCGAGAAATCGGGACAAACGTCTTTTTGTTTCTTTTTCTTCAGAAAAAGAAGAATCTCTCTAAATCCTGCACACCCGGCGCATGAGAGGCTTGCCATCGCGCCGGTTTCGGTGTTCCTCGACGGCCGGCAAGCGGGAAAGGAAAGATATGGCAGGCAACGTGGGACGCGAGGTTCCGGGGACGATGGTGGAGCGGCTGATCGTCGCCCTCGATCTCGCGAGCATCGCCGAGGCCGAGGCGATGGCGGAGCGGCTCGCGGGCGAGGTGTCGTTTTTCAAGCTCGGGCTTGGCCTGCTCTTTGCCCCTGGCGTCGATGGCCTCATCGCCCGGCTGACGCGGGATGGGCGGCGGCTCTTTCTCGATGCCAAGCTCTATGACATTCCGGAAACCGTGAGCCGCGCCGTCACCATCGCCGCCGCGCGCGGGGCGAGCCTGATCACGGTTCATGGCGATCGGCGGATCATGGCGGCGGCGGTCGCGGCGCGCGGCGCGGCGCCGTTGCAGATCTTCGCGGTCACCGTGCTCACCAGCCTCGATGACGCGGCACTGGCCGAGATGGGGGTGGGGGTTTCGGCGCAGGAATTGGTGCGCCGCCGCGCCCGCGCCGCCGTCGAGGCCGGGTGCGATGGCATCATCGCTGCTGCCGCCGACGATCCCAACGCCATCCGCCGCGCCATCGGCGCCGAGCATCTGCTGATCGCAACCCCCGGCATCCGCCCGGCGGCGAGCAGCGCCGATGATCATCAGCGGCTGGCGACACCGCGGGCGGCGATCGCGCGGGGCGCCGATTATCTCGTCGTCGGTCGCCCGATCGTCGCCGCCCCCGACCCCAGCGCTGCGGCGCGCGCGATCATCGCCGAGATGGCGGCGGCGTGAGCGCGCCCCCTCTCGCCGTGCCCTTCTCGCCCGTGTATAGCTTCCCGTCATGACATGGGTTGATCTCGCGGCGCTCGGCGTGGTGGCGGTCTCGGCCCTGCTCGCCTTTGGGCGCGGCTTCGTGCGCGAGGCGCTCGGCATCGGTGCCTGGGTGGGGGCGGCGGTGCTGGCGACCCATTATTTCGAGCTTGCTCGCCCGCATGTGCGCGAATGGATCCCGGATATCGGCATCGCCGATCCGGTCGCTTTCGCCCTCGTCTTTCTCGCCGGGCTGATCGTGTTTTCGCTGATCGCCGGCACCCTCGCCCGCGTCGTCCGCACCTCGCTCCTCGGCGGGCTCGACCGCACGCTCGGCCTCGTTTTCGGGATCGTGCGCGGTGTCGCGCTGCTGGTCGTCGCCTATATCATCGCTGGGATGCTGCTACCCCCGGAACGCTGGCCTTCGCCGGTTTTGGCGGCGCGCAGCCTTCCCTATATCTCACGCGGCGCGCAATGGGCGATCGGAGAGCTGCCGGCGGAGTTCCGCCCACGCCTTGCGCTGCCGCCGGAGCAGCACGCGCTCGGGATCGAGGATTTGCTGCGCGCCGCCCCCGCCGGCTACGCGCTCGGCGCCCGCGCGGCGCGCGCGGCAGAGGAGACAGGATCGCGATGATGCCGAACCCCCTAGCCCCCCGCGACGCCGACGACGATACCTTGCATGAGGAATGCGGCGTTTTCGGCGTCTGGAACGCAACCGACGCGGCGGCGCTGACCGCGCTCGGCCTGCACGCGCTCCAGCATCGCGGCCAGGAAGCGACCGGCATCGTGAGCTATGACGGCCAGCAATTTCACTCCCATCGCGGGCTCGGCCTGGTCGGCGATAATTTCGGCGACGCCAAGGTGATCGCCGGTCTCCCCGGGCCACATGCGATCGGGCACAACCGCTACGCAACGACCGGCGAGACGGTGCTCCGCAACGTCCAGCCGCTCTATGGCGATTTCGAGTTCGGCGGCCTCGCCGTCGGCCATAACGGCAATCTCACCAATGCCCATAGCCTGCGTCGTGCCCTGGTCCGGCGTGGCTGCCTGTTCCAGTCCACCACCGATTCCGAAGTCTTCGTTCATCTCATCGCGATCAGCCTCTATTCCACCGTCGTCGACCGGCTGATCGACGCGTTGAAACAGGTGGTCGGCGCTTATAGCCTGGTCGCGCTGACCAAGGAGGCGCTGTTTGGCGCGCGCGACCCGCTCGGCGTGCGCCCGCTCATTCTCGGCCGGCTCGGCACTGGCTGGGTGCTGACCAGCGAGAGTTGCGGTCTCGATATCGTCGGCGCCGAATTCGTGCGCGACGTCGAACCCGGCGAGGTGGTGGTGATCGACGATGCCGGCGTCCATTCCATCAAGCCGTTTGGGCGCAACCGCCCGCGTTTTTGTGTTTTTGAATATATTTACTTCGCCCGTCCCGATTCGGTGATGGAAGGGGTGCCGGTCTATGCGGCGCGCAAAGCCATCGGTGTCGAACTCGCGCGCGAAAGCGGGGTCGCGGCCGATGTCGTGGTGCCGGTGCCCGATTCCGGGGTGCCGGCGGCGATGGGATACGCCGAGGAAAGCGGCATCCCGTTCGAACTCGGCATCATCCGCAACCATTATGTCGGCCGCACCTTCATCGAGCCGACCGATCAGATCCGCCATCTCGGCGTGCGGCTCAAACATTCCGCCAATCGCCCGGTGCTTGAAGGCCGGCGCGTGGTGCTGGTCGATGATTCGATCGTGCGCGGCACGACGAGCCGCAAGATCGTCGAAATGGTCCGCGCCGCCGGCGCGCGCGAGGTGCATCTGCGCATCTCCTCGCCGCCGACGACGCATTCCTGCTTTTACGGCATCGATACGCCCGAGCAGAACCAACTCCTCGCTGCCCGCCACGATCTTGCGGCGATGGCGCGGCTGATTGGCGTCGAAAGCCTCGCCTTCATCTCGATCGACGGGCTTTACCGCGCCCTCGGCCGCGACGGGCGCGACGAGACGGCGCCGTATTACTGCGATGCCTGCTTCACCGGCGACTACCCGATCCCGCTCGCCGACCAGATCGACAACGAAAGCCGCCAGCTCAGCTTGCTGGCCGAGCATCATTGATGGCGGATACCGCGCCGGCGCTGCCGCTCGCCGGCCGCATCGCCCTCGTCACCGGGGCGAGCCGCGGCCTCGGCCGCGCCGTCGCTATCCAACTCGCGCGCGCCGGCGCCCATCTGGTGATCACGGCGCGGAGCCAGGGCGGGCTCGAGGAGACCGACGATCTGATCCGCGCCGCAGGCGGGCAGGCGACGCTGCTGCCGCTCGATCTCGAAAATGGCGAGGCGCTCGATGCGCTCGGGCCGAGCCTATTCGAGCGCTTCCGCCGGCTCGATATTTTGGTCCATTGCGCGGCAAGCCTTGGGCGGCTGACCCCGGCGCCGCATATCCTACCCAAGGATTGGGCGGACGTCGTCGCGGTCAATCTCGCGAGCACCTGGCGCTTGATCCGCAGTTGCGGCCCGCTGCTTGCTATCGCCGAGGCCGGGCGGGCGGTGTTCGTCACCGACGATCCCGCCGCAACCCCCCGCGCCTATTGGGGCGCCTATGGCGCGACCAAGGCCGGTGCCGCCAACCTGGTCCGCGCCTGGGCCGCCGAGATCGAGGGTGGGCGGCTCCGCGTCGAACTCTTCAATCCCGGCCCGATGGCAACCCGTCTGCGCGCCGCCGCCATGCCCGGCGAAGACCCCAAAACCCTCCCCCGCCCGGAAACCATCGCGCCACGCTTGGTGGCATTGTGTTTGGCGTGAGTGAGCGTGAGCGGGAATAAATAAAAAATCTTCTTTTGACTTCAGATAAATGAGATCGGGTCAGAGGGTGGCGCTGCCCCGGCTCAATCGGCCATCGTGAGGCCGCCGCTGACGCTCAGCACCTGACCCGTGATATAATCCGACCGGCGCCCGAGGAAAAACATCACCGCCTCCGCGATCTCTTCCGGCTGCGCCACGCGCCGCAGGGGGATGGCGCGGATCAGGGCCTCGCGCATCTTCTCCGGCTGCGCATGAAACAGCGGCGTGTCGGTCGGACCGGGGCAAACGCAGTTCACGGTGATCCGGTTGCGTGCCATCTCGCGCGCCAGCGACTTCGTGAAGGCAATCAGCCCGCCTTTCGCTGCGGCATACACCGTCTCGCCCATGCTGCCGACGCGGCCGGCATCGCTCGCGACGTTGACGATTTTGGCGCGGCCACCGTCGACCATTTTCTCCAGTATCAGGCGTGTCAGGCGAATGGCCCCGAGCAGGTTGATACCCATCACCCGGTCCCAGAACTCCGGCGTATTCTGCAGGAATGGCTGGATGATATCCCACCCGGCGGCATTGACGAGGCCGTCCACGCGTTCCGCCTGCCGTTGCACCGCCTCGGCGAAGCCCGCCACCGAGGCCGGATCGGTCAGCTCCAGAGGCATCCAAGTGACGGCGAGGCCCTGCCCACGCGCTTCCTCTGCCATCGCGCGGCCAGCGGCCTCGTTCACGTCGCCGATGAACACGCGCGCGCCTTCCCTGGCGAGAAGCAGCGCCGTCGCCTTGCCGATGCCAGATGCCCCGCCGGTGAGGACGACAGTGTAATCCTTCATTTCCATTTCTACGCCCCATTACGGTCGGATCGATCAAGAAACCCACGCACGAGCACGCGCGTCCTGTCTTCGTGCAACAGGGCGTGTGTTTGCTCGATCTCCTCGCGGAAGCCGTCTCGTGCCGGATCGGAGGCGGCGGTGATGCATGATTTCGCGGCGGCGACCGCGTGCGCTGGCAGGGCGGCGTAGCGCCGGGCAATCGCGGTTGCCGCCGCGGGAAGTTCGGAGAACGGCGCGCCCCACTGCACCAACCCGAGCCGCTCCGCCTCCGCGCCATCCACCATTTCGGCACCCAGGATCAGCCGCAGCGAAGCCGCGCGGCCGCACAGCCGGGTCAGGCGCTGGGTGCCGCCGGCACCCGGCAGCAGGCCCAGCCGCAACTCCGGCAGGCCGAGCTTTGCCTCCCACGCCGCCACCCGCAGATCGCAAGCAAGCGCAAGCTCCAGCCCGCCCCCCAGCGCCGAACCGCCGATTTCTGCCAATGTCACACGCGGCAACGCCTCGATCCGCGCGAACAGCGCTTGGTAGCCACGGACCGCCGCAAGTTGCGCCGCAACCCCGTCAGCAACCGCGAAGCGCGCCCGCATCTCCTTGAGATCGGCTCCTGCGGCAAAGATCTTGAGGGCGCTGCGCAGATGCAGAACCGACCAGTCCACGCGCGCTTCCAACGCGTCAAGCAGACGGACAAACCCGGCCACCCAGGCATCGCTCATCGCGTTGACCGGTGGTGCATTCATGGTCACGGTGGCGACACCCTCAGTGACAGCGCACGCAAACATGAAATACCCTCCCCGCCCGCGCGATGACGATCGATCTTTGCGCTCAATTTCTCAGCGGGCGGCGGAGCGCGAGGCGGTGGAGCGGCGCAAACCCGCTGCGGTCGAGAAAGCTGAGCAGACCGAATTGGTTCCAATGGGCTTCGGTGCGCAGACTCTCGATGCGCAGCGCGGTGAGATTGATCATCAATTGTGACAACAGCGCCGTCGCCACCCCGTGATGCCCGTGGCGCGGATCGACGCCGATGGTGTCGAGCACGGCTTCCCTTTCGGGATGGCCGAATTCTCCATCATCGACGCGCGCCATGATGAAGCCGGCCGGATGGCCGTCAATCTCGGCCACCAGCGACATTCGCACGGCCGATTCGGTAAACGCTTCCTCGAGCTTGCGCGCGAGGTAGGCGGCGCGGCTCCGACCGGTGATACGGCGGTCGATCTCGATGATCGCCGTAAGATCGGCGCGGTCCATCGAACGGACTGGCAGCCGGTCGTGCGCGAGGGATTGGGAATAGTCGCTGTCGGCGGCGCTGTAATCGGTGTCGTGATCGGCGCGGGGCAGGCGTGCGACTGGCGTGGCGGCGGGCAGGCGCGCGCCACTCGGGCGCGAGAGAACGAGCCGCGTTGCAAGAACGAAGCCGCTGCGCGCGAAAAAGCCGAGAAGGTCGACCTCCATCCAATCGACCTGGGTCGCGAGTTCGCCGACGCCGCGCGCGCGCAAAGCGACGACGAGATGATCGATCAAGGCGCGTCCGATGCCATGCTGGCGGGCGAGCGCGGGGTCAACGCCGATGGCATCGAGCGTCGCTTCGCGCGAGGTCGTGCCAAATTCTTCCTCATAGAGGCGTGCCAGTACGAAACCGATGAGCCGCCCATCACGCTCAGCGGCAAGAGCGACGAAGCCCAACGGATCTTGCGCCGCGTGCGTCAGTCGGCGCGTGAAGAAGCCGCGCCGGCTGCGCCCGGACCGCGCGCGATCGATCGCGATGACGGTCTCGAGATCGCCCCTAGTCAGCGGCCGGATGGCGATGCCCGCGATGGTCGCGGAAGCGGTGGGTGCGATGTCGGCCATGGTCTTTGTTTCCTCCACTCTCGTGCCGGGCTCGTCTGGCCGCACGCTCAGCGTCGGCTTGCAAATATCAGCGCCAGTTCTGCATCGGTTTCGATATCGAGGATATCGTCGAGCGCTGGCAGCATGCCCATCTCCTCTTTCGCGATATGCGCGGCGAGCTGGCCGGAAAAATCGGCGCCGGTCGCGCGGAAGTCTCGCCAGAGCGCGGCGGTGAAGCCACGCGACTGGCCCTGTCGCGTGAGGGCGGTGAGGGTTTGCGCGAGCGGGCGGATGTGCGCGTGCTCCTCGGTCAGCAACGCGACCATCGCCGCCGCGCCGGCGGCGTTAAGGCGCGGGAACAGTTCGGCTTCCTCGAAGTCGAAATGCGGGCCGATCTCGAGCGCGATGGCGTGGTCGCAGTCGCGGAGCAGCGCCGCGACCGCCGGCGTTGCGGCGGCCGGCGCATAATCCGGGTGATGCCGGCCGAGCAGGGTGTCGAGCCGCTCGATCAGCGTCAGCGCCGCCAGGTGATCGTCGTGGAGGGCTCGCGTGATATGGGTTTGCATGGTTCGCTTCCTCGTCTTTTTGCGCGTCGTCGCGTCAAAGTTCAGGCTGCTGCAGTGTTATCCGTGGCCATGCCAGCGAGCGCGCGGGCCAGACGCTGCGCGAGCGCGCTCGCGACGCGGCGGCGATAGTGCGCCGCCAACAAGGTCGTGCGCATCGGCGAAACCTGCTTTTGTACCAGTTTCGCCAACCGATCGAGCCAGGCGGCATCGATGCACGCGTTTTCCAAAGCCTCGACGCCGGTGAGCAGGAAGGGGCGGGCGTTGGTGCCGGTGAGCGCGACCCGAAGCCCGGTGATCGTTCCCGCCTCGGCGCGCAGGGCGACGGCGACGCCGGCGAGCGGAAAATCGATCGCCCTGCGCGCCCGCGCTTTGGCATAGGCCGCCGGCCAGGGATCGGCGGGCAGGTGGATGCGGACCAGGAATTCGCCGCGCGCAAGACGGAGATGCGCGGCGCCGTCCTCGACATAGAGATCGGCGAGCGGCGCGCGGCGCAGTCCCGCCGCCCCGGCGATCTCGATCTCGGCGCCATGGACGAGCAGGGCCGGCGCGAGATCGCCACTGAAGGCGGCGTGACAGCGCTTTCCGGTCGGGGCGACATGGCAGGTCTCGCCCTGGTGTTTGAGGCAGAAGCCGTTCGCCTCTCGCCACCAGGCGCTGCGGTTATAGAACAAACAGCGGGTATCGAGGCAGAGATTGCCGCCGATCGTGCCCGCCTCGCGATGCGCCGGGGCGCCGACCGCGCCTGCGGCGGCGACGAGGGCGGGATAGCGTCGCATGATCTCCGGGTTCGCCGCGAGCTCGGCCAGTGTCACGGCCGCGCCGATCGCTGTCGCGTTTTCTCCTGCGGAGATCTCGCGCAGTTCGGGAATATGGCGAAGATCGATCAGCGTTTCCGGCGTGCCGAGACCATGGCGCAGATTGACCATGAGATCGCTGCCGCCGGCAATGAAGCGACTGGCTGGGCAATGCCGGCTGTCATCGATCGCCGCCGCGATCGACCTGGGACGAAGGACGTCAAATTGGGGCAGGATTTCCATCAGACGGTCTCCTCCCGGGCCTTGGCGAGGCGCTCGGCGCGCTGGCGCTGGGCGAGGGCTTCGAGGATCCGGTCCGGCGTCACCGGGAGTGTGTCGATCGCCAAACCCAGCGCATCGGCGATGGCGTTGGTGAGCGCCGGCAGAAAACCGGCGAGCGCGCCTTCGCTCGCCTCCTTCGCACCAAACGGCCCGTTGGGGTCAATGCTTTCGACGATGTGCAGCGCGATCGGCGGTGATTCGATGATTGTCGGCACGCGGTAGTCGAGGAAGCTCGCATGAACGGCACGTCCCTGTTCGTAGCGGGTTTCCTCGCCGATCGCCTGGCCCATGCCCATCCACACCGCCCCCTGGATCTGCCCTTCGACGGCGAGCGGGTTGATCGCGAAGCCGCAATCCTGCGCAACCCAGACTTTTTCCACCGCAACCATGCCGGTCTCGTGATCGACCGCGACCTCCACCACCTGGGCGGCGTAGCTGAAGCCCATGGTGGCGCCGACCGCGCCACCCTTGTGTTTGCCGCCCTGGAATTCGACCGGGCAGGTGAAGCTGCCCTTGGTGGTGATTGCGCCGCCTTCGCGTGCCAGCGCCGCTTGCGCAACCTCGGCGAAGGAGAGAGCGGGATGATCGCCATCGTTCGCGAAGAATGTCTCGTTCTCGCAACTGATCGCCGCCTCCGGCACGCCAAGTCGCGCTGCCGCCGCCGCGACGAGATGGGCGCGCAAAGCGCGCGCGGCGTCGATGGTCGCGTTGCCGACCATGAAGGTCACCCGTGAGGAATAGGAGCCGTTGTCTTTCGGGGTGAGCATGCTGTCGGCTGCCACCACCCGCACCCGGTCGAGGCGAATGCCGAGCATTTCGGCGGCGGCCTGGGCCATCACCGTGCTCGACCCTTGCCCGATATCGGCAGCACCGGTGAGCAGCGTGACGCCGCCGTCGAAATCGAGCCGGAGATGAACAACGGCATGTGGCTCGCCGGTCCAGTGGATCGGCTTGGCCGCACCGCTCACGTAATGCGAGCAGGCCATGCCGAGACCTCGCCCCGGCCCGAGCCGGCCGCGGCGCGCGCGCCAAAGGCTTGCTTGCTCGACCCAGTCGAGACACTCTCCGAGGCCATAGCTCTCGATACGCAGCCCATTCTTGGTTTCGGTCGGGGCGGCGAGGAGATTGGCCCGCCGCACCGCGAATGGATCGAGCCCGAGTTCGCGCGCCATGCGGTCGAGCAGGGATTCGAAGGCGAAGCGGACATCAACCGAGCCATGCCCGCGCATCGCCCCACAGGGTGGCAAATTGGCATAAACCCGGATGCCGTCATAGGCGATTGCCGGAATGTCGTAGAGCCCCTGCAGGAGCGCCCCGGCATAGAGGATGGTGATGATCCCGTAACCGGCATAGGCGCCGCCACGCTGCACCACCTCGGCGGCGCAAGCGGTCAGCCGGCCGGAGCGGGTCATGCCGAGCTTGAGGCGGATTTCGGTCTCCGGCCGGCCGCGATGGGTGAGAAAGGTTTCTTCCCGCGACAGTTTGAGGCTGACTTTGCCGCCGGCGGCGCGGGCGAGCAGGGCGGCGATGATTTCGAAATTGAGCGTCTCCACCCGGGCGCCGAAACCGCCGCCGACGAACGGCTTGACGACGCGGATGCGGCTGGCCTCCATCTCAAGGCAGCGCGCCAGCATCAGATGCACGTAATAGGGCACCTGCGTCGTGCTCCAGATCGTCAGGTAATCGCGCGCCGGATCATATTCGACCAAGGCGGCGTTGCGCTCCATCTGCGCGTGCGCGACCTCGGCGCAAACATAGACATGTTCGCGCACCAGATCGGCGTGCGCGAAGCCGGCCTCGACATCGCCGAAGCGGTGATGGACCGCGCGCTCGATATTGCCTGGCTTGTCGGCGTGCAGCGCGATCGCATCGGGTGCGCGCGCCGCAGCGGCCGTGTCGTAGGCGGGGAGAATGTCGAAGTCGCAGCGGATCAGCTTGAGCGCCGCGGCGGCGGTTTGCGCGTCCACCGCCGCGACCGCCGCCAGCGGCTCGCCGCAATAGCGGACAACGTCGCGCGCCAGCGGATATTCGTTCATCGCGATCGGCAATACGCCGTAGGTCGCGGCGCAATCCGCGCCGGTGATCACCGCGCGCACGCCGGGGAGGGCGCGCGCGGCGGCGGTATCGATGCCGCGGATGCGGGCATGGCTCACGGGGCTGCGCAGAATCCGCCCGACCAGCGCATCGGCGGCGGGCAGATCGGCGGTATATTTCGCCGTGCCCATGACTTTTTCGATGCCGTCGATCAGCGGCGTCGGTTGGCCGACGACATCGCGGTGGTTGCGCATCACGGTCATGGCGCTCCTCGCGTGGCATCCGCGACCGCCTCGATGATTTTGACATAGCCGGTGCAGCGGCAGAGATTGCCCGCGAGGGCAGCGCGGATCGCCGTCTCGTCGGGCGCGGGGATGCTGCGTAGCAGGGCTTCGGCGGCGATGATCATGCCGGGCGTGCAATAGCCGCACTGGGTGCCGAGGCGTTCATGAAAGGCCCGTTGCAGCCGGCTCATGCGACCATTCTCGGCGAGGCCCTCGATGGTCTCGACGTCATGCCCCTCGCATTCCTCGGTGCGGGTCAGACAGGCAAGCCGCGGCCTGCCGTCGATCAGCACCGTGCAGGCGCCACATTCGCCGCCATCGCAGCCCTGTTTGGTGCCGGTGAGGCCGAGCGTTTCGCGCAGCGTGTCGACAAGCAGCGTCGCGTCGGCGACGAGAATGTCCTGCGCCCGGCCATTGACGCGAAAGGTGCGTATTTTGGTTTTCGGTGATGGCTGGTCTCGCTCCATCTCTTCGTTCTCCCCTCGTCGCGCGATCGACTTAAACTGGTACCGCATTGCGTATTTAGCAGGGCGTCGCTGGCGAATGCTTGATCGAGATCAAACGAAGGCGCTTTCGCCGGGTGCAGGAGCGTTAGTCCCCGCAACCGAGGTGCCCGATGCAGCGGGGGGCTCACGCTCGCGGAGCTTGAAGCGTTGGATCTTGCCGGTCGCGGTTTTCGGGAGATCGGCGACGAAATGGAACCAGCGCGGATATTTGTAGGGCGCGAGACGGGCTTTGCAGTGGCGTACCAGGGCTTCGACGATCCCGGCCGGCGGCGCCGCGTCTTGGTTCTTGAGCACGATCCAGGCTTCCGGCTTGATCAGTCTATCGGCATCCGCGCGACCGACGATCGCCGCTTCCAATACCGCGGGATGCTCGATCAGCACCGCCTCGATCTCGGCCGGCGAGCACCAAATGCCGCCCACTTTCAGCATATCGTCGCTGCGGCCGCTATAGGTGTAGGTGCCGTCTTCATTGGCGCAATAGGTGTCGCCGGTGTCGAACCAGCCATCGACCGTGGTCGGCCGGGGATTGCGCCAATAGGACTTGGCGATCGAGAGGCCGCGCACGAGCAATCGTCCCGGCGTGCCGGCCTTTACCTCGCGGCCCTCCGCATCGACGATTTTCAGATCATAGCCCGGCACCGCCCGGCCGGTGCTGCCGGGCCGCACGTCGCCCGGGCGGTTGGAGATGTACATATGCGTCATCTCGGTCGAACCGATGCCGTCGATGATTTCCGTGCCGGTCAACGTGCGCCAGGCTTCGAACAAATGCGCGGGCAGCGCTTCGCCGGCCGAGACGCAAAAGCGCAGTGACGAAAGATTGGGCTTGAGGCGAGGAAATTCGGCGATCTGGCGGGCGAATAATGTCGGGACGCCGAAGAAGATGGTTGGACGGAAGCGATCGATGACGGCGAAGGTCGCCTCTGGCGTCGGCCGCTCCGCCATCAGGATCGCGGTGCCGCCGACCCACAGCGGAAAAGCCATGGCGTTGCTTAGGCCATAGGAAAAGAACAGTTTGGCGGCCGAGAAAAACACATCGTCGGGGCGGAGTCCGAGAGTTTCTATGCCGTAATAATGACAGGCGACCGCGAGATCGCGCTGGGCATGGATCGCGCCCTTTGGCCGGCCGGTCGAGCCGGAGGAATAAAGCCAATAGCACTCATCCTCGGGGCCGCGGGCGGCGGGATCGAGGGTTGCCGCCGCCGCCGCCATCAGCGCCGGCAGGGCCGCGCCATCGCCCCGGGTCGGCAACACCACCGCAGGCTGGTGGTGGGCGGCGCGCAGCGCGGCGGTGATCTCGCCGGCGAGTTCCGGCGAATAGGCCAGCGCATCGGCGGCCGAATCGTCGATCATCCAGGCGTAATCAGCAGCGCGCAGCAGGGTGTTGACCGGGACCGGCACGATCCCGGCGCGGATCGCGCCCCAGAACAGATAGAAGAACGCCGGCTCGTCGAGCACCACCATCAGCAGCCGGCCGCCGCGCGGCACCCCGAGCGCCAGCAGCGCATTGCCGGCCCGTGCGACGCGCTCGGCGAGCATCGCGTAGGTGATTTCCTCGCGCTCGGTGCGGATGGCGATCGCCGCGCCGCGACCTTCGGCGAGAGGACGGTCGATGAACGCGGCGGCGGCGTTAAAACGGGGTGCGAAGTCAAGCCGGCTCGCGTCCGGCGCGGGGGTCACGAGAACGCTATGATCCTGCATCTTTCTCTCCTCTGCTGGGGCGCCGGCTTGGTTTCCCGGCTTGACCCCCCCCGGCTTGGCGCTGCCGCAAAATCGTGCTCCAATACGGCAATTGGCTGGCATTTCGCTCGCGATCCCGGGAGTTGACATGGCACGACGAAGTACGACGCCACCGCCGCCGGCCTCCGGCGAGGATCTGACCATCCGCCCGGCAACCCTCGCCGATGTCGCCGGGGTGATCGCGCTCGATGCGGAGGTCACCGGTCTGCGCAAGGCAGCGTATTGGCACGACATGTTCGAGCGTTTCGGCACCCGCCGGCGCGATCAGCGCTTTTTTCTGGTCGCAGGCGAGCCCCAACGCATCGATGGCTTCATCATCGGTGAAGTGCGCGCCTGGGAGTTCGGCTCGCCGCCGAGTGGCTGGATATTCGCCGTGCAGGTGCGCCCGCGGCTTCGCGTGCGCGGCCTCGGCGCACGCCTGTTCGCTGCCGTCTGCGCGCGCTTTCGCGCGGCCGACGTCGAGCGGGTCCGCACCATGGTCGCGCGCGACAATAGGGTGGTCCACGCCTTCTTCCGCAGCCAGGGCATGATGGCCGGCCCGTTCATCGAATTGGAAATGCGTCTTGACTGAGCGCTCGTTGTTTTCGCCCGCGCGCCGGGTGACGCCAGCATGAAACTGCAGAAAGCGACCGCGTTCGCCCTTTATGCGGTGCTTGAACTCGCCGCCGAGCCGGGGCGTCAGCGCACCGCGGTGGAGATTGCCGAGAAATATGGCATCTCCGCCCACCATCTCGCCAAGGTGCTGCGCGATCTCGGTCGCGCCGGCCTCGTGGACGCGGTGCGCGGCGTCGGCGGCGGCTATCGCTTCGCCGGCAATGCCAAGCGTTTGACCCTGATGGACGTGATCAGTTTGTTCGAGGAGACCGGCGTCGAGGCGGAGGAACCGGTGCCGCCGGGCGAGGGCCAGGACATCGCCGCCGGGCTGCGCTTCTTGCTCGCCGAACTCGATGCCCAGATCGGGGCGACGCTGCGCTCGATCAGCCTCTCCACCATGCTGAAACTGATCGCGCGGCGCCCTTGGGAGGGCGTCGCCGAGATCAAGCCGACGCGTCGGACGCAAACCGCGCGGCGCGCCCGTTGAGACGGCGGCGGCGCGCGGAGGGGGGTGCGGATTACGGCGCACGGCGCCGCTCGAACCCACGGCGACGTCCGCCGGAGAGGATGTCGGGTCGGTGGCCGCGGGTCGGTGTTGCCGGGATCACGAACGTGCGGGTGAAGGCGGCGCGGGTGATCAGGAGGGCCTTCATACCCCAGCCTGAGAGCAGAACCAGCGCGCCACCCGCCATGGCAAGGACCGCGACGATCGGGACCGGATCAAGAAAAATCGGCGTGACCAGGGCGGCGGCGATCAGGCCGAGACCCGCGCGGTGCAGCGCACGAAGACGCCGCGCGGTGGGTGCCGCGAACACCGCAAGACTCGCCGCCGCGCCCGCCTCCCGCGCGAGAGCGCTGCGATAGAAGCGCCATGCCAGCTCGCGCGCGAGCCCAGCGGCCAAGGCGAGGCCGAGCGCGACGTCGCCCCGCGGCCCGACGATGAGCGCGAGGGCGCAGCCCTCGGCGAGACCGGCGGCGAGGATCAGCGCCACGATCTCCTGCTGCCGCCACGCCGGAATCCCGCGCGCGGCGCGCAGGATGCGGGCTTGGCAATAGAGAAATCCCACCGCCAGCGCCGCCGTGATCACCGCGAGAGTGGGGCGCGAAACCGCCGCTGCGACCACGCCAAGCGGGATCACCGCGGCCGCGACGATCCCCTCACGCGTCATCCATGAGGTGCGGGGATGAAAGAAAACATGAAGCGCGCGCCAGGGTTTGCCGATTTCGAGCCAGACCAGCGCGAGCCCTGCTGCGATTAAGGCAACGCCGAGCACAAGTGTCGCGCGAAACGAAGCGCCGCTGGCCGCGGCCACGGCGGCGGCAACGATCAGCCCCGACCCCGTGCCGCCGCCGATGAAATTCCCCGCCGCGCGCACGTCCCAATAGCGCTGGCGCCGGGAAGCGGTGCTGGCACCGGCGCGCCGCCGGCCGGTTGCGATCAGCTCGCTCATAGCGTTCCCTTGTCCCAGATATAGTAAAAGCCAGGCTCGGTCCCTTCGCGTTCCTGAAGACGGAACCAGCGGTTTTCCGCGAGCAGCGCGGCGATCGGCCCGCTCTTGTCTTCGATGTCGCCGAAGCTGAGTGCACCGGAGATGCACGCATTGACGCAAAGCGGTGTCGCTTCCGGATCCCGACCGGGCACAAGGCCGCGGGCGGTGCCGGCGTCGATGCGGCCGGCACAGAAGGTGCATTTGCTGGCCACCCCGACCGTGCTTTTGTTAAGGCGCGCCGCTTCGGCCTCGGTTGGCATCTCGCCGAACGCATAACGCGGCTGATCGATGAGGCTGCGTGCGTCATACGGGCAGGCCATGATGCAATAGCTGCAACCAATGCAGAGATCGTCATCGATGGTGATGATGCCGTCTTCGCGCTGCTTGGTCGCCGTCGATGGACAAACCTCAAGGCAGGGCGGGTTGGCGCAATGTTGGCAGCCGAACGGAACGAACACCCGGCTGACTTCGGGATAGGTGCCGGCCTCGAGATCGAGCACGCGCCGCCATTGCACCCCGGGGGGCGTTGCGTTGCCTTCCTTGCAGGCCGCGGTGCAGGTCTGGCAGCCGACGCAGCGGCGGAGATCGGCGACCATCACATAGCGGGTCATGCCGCACCTGCCAGCGCCGGCGGCGCGATTTTGTAAACCGCAACGCGCACCACATCGGCGCCCGAGCCAGTGGCGTCGGTCAAGGCGAGCGACAGCGGTATGATCCGATTGAGCGAGGGAAAAGCGAGATCCTTGGCGAACGGGGTTTTCCAGTGCGCGAACTGGCCGGGAATGACCACCGTGTCCGGCCGGCATCCCTGCACCAAGCAAGCTTGGCCGGTCGTTGCGCCGGTCGGCGAGCGCACCTCGACCCAGTCGTGATCGGCGATGCCGAGGCGAGCCGCCGTCGCCGCGTTGAGGATCACCGCGCCATGGCCGCGGAGATTGGCACTGACCTCATGCATCAAGGGAATGCCGGCGTTATTGCCGGTGGTGTAGGCCATCACCTTGGTGGTGATCCCCCAGAGCGGATAATCCGCCGGATCGCCGCCTTGGGCGCGGATCGCCTGCACCCAGCGGCCCGGCACGTCGTGCCATTGCGGCACGGCAACGTATTCGTCGAGTTGGCTGTCCCACCAATGGATGTTCTGTTCATGGAGGCGCCGGCCGAGTTCCTCGCCGACGCGGAGCAAGCGTTCCTGATAGGGCAGCTCAAAACGAAGCCCAAGCCGCGTCATGGTCGGATAGAGATACCAGTCCTCACGCTTGAATGGCACGACGTAATGGCCATGGGCGTGGAACCAGTCGAGATCGTGGATGTCGGCGCCGTGGCTGAGTTCGGCGGTGGCCGCCTTGCAGACCGCGTTCCAGATCGTATCGACATTATGCACGCGCTCGGTCGGCAGGCGGAAATCATAGCCCTCGCCGGCGAGCGGGACGCCGGCGGCGCCGCGATTGAGGGCGGCGTTGTAGCGTTCGATGAGCCCGGTGCGATAGGCAAGCTCGGTCGAGATCCAGGTGAAATCACGCGCCTCGCCGCGTGGTGCGATCGCCGGGGCGCGTAGCGCAACGCCGTGATGGGCCCAGTGCTGCTCGACGAACTTGGTGCCGCCAATCCGGATCACCTGGGTGCTTTCGAGGTCGCCCGCCTCCGGCAGCAGAATATCGGCCATGTGGTTGGTTTCATCGAAAGTATAGGCAAAAGCGACGATGAACGGCATGCGCGCCATCGCCCGGCCGATCTCCGCGGTATCCCAGAACGAGATGGCGGGATTTGTGCGAAAAGCAAACCAGATCTCCGGCAATTCCGGGTGTGGCCATTCTTTCGGGGCCTCGCGAGAGAACATCCAGCTGAGATGGGTCGGGCCGAGCGCCTGCGCCCAGGGCGAATTGCCGACGATCGGCACCAGCGTGCGATGGGCGTTGCGCCCGGTTGGCGTCGCCTGCCAGTCTTTCTGCCCGGTCGGGTTGAAGTGCGCCACCATGAAACCATCTTCGCCGGGCTCGACGCTTTTCAGCCGGTTCTCATGCGGCCGGTTGAGCCGCACCGTCGTCCCCAGCGTGCCACCCGGCACTTCCAGCGCCCCAACCAGCACCGCCAGCATGGTGCGCGCCCAGCAGCATTCATAGGCGCCCCAGCCGTTATTGACGGTTTTCCCGAGGGTCACGGCGACGGGGCGGAATGGCAGCGTCGCGCCATCGATCTCGATGGTCTCGCCGATGCAGGCATGGTCGAGGAACTCGGCGGCGATGCGGCGAATGGTCGCGGCCGGGATGTCGCACACCGCGGCGGCCCAGTCTGGGGTATAAGGGGCCATGGCGTCGACCATGGCGGCAAAAGCGGTGCGGGCGGCGGCATCGGGCCGCGGGCGGATGTCCTCGTCGGGACCGCGTGTTACCGCGTTGGCGACGGTGAAGCACCCCTCCAGCGCCGGACGCGCACCTTCAGTGTCGAACGGCACCGCTCGGGCGCTGATCTCATCCCACAACAATGGTTTGAGGCTCAGCGGATCGCGCAGATAATAGCCATCTTCGCCGACCAGATAGGGCGAGGCGGTGCGATCGCGGAGAAAGGCGAGATCGAGCCGGCTTCGCGGATGCGCGAACAAAATCTCATGGATGAGGGCGAACAGGAAAGCGGCATCGGTTTTCGGCTTGATCGGCACCCATTCGGCCGAACAGGCGGCGGTCGGCGAGAGATGCGGCTCGACCTGCACCCGCTTGACGCCCCGGATGCGCGCATCGGCGTGGCGCCGCACCGCGCAGACGCCGCCCGAGACTTCGACATTGGCGCCACACGAGATGATATAGCGCGTATGCACGGTATCGGCGGCGACAGTGAAGCCGCGATGCCAGAACTCGCCATAGAGATGCTCGGAATGGACGCATTTGACGCCTTGGCCGGAGCCGAAACTGTAATCGATCGCGCCCCAAGCGGAGAGAAAGGCGGGGAACGTGCCCATATAACTCTGCGGCGTGCCGCCATGGCCGAAGGTGGCTGCAACGCGTGGCAAACCGGCCTCGTTCAGCAAGCCGCGCGCACGAATGTCGCGGAGCCGGGCGGCGATGGTATCGAGCGCCTCATCCCAGGAAATCGGAACGAAGCCGGGATCTTCGTCGCGGCCCTTGCGCGGATTGGTGCGCTTCATCGGGGTCAGCACGCGGTGCGGATTATAGGTCTTCTGCACCAGACCAAACGCCTTGACGCAGACCCGGCCGAGGCCAGGATGGATCGCTGCCGCCTGGTGGCAGGGCTCGATGCGCGTTGCCACGCCGTTTTCGACGCGTACCGTCATCAAATCGGGACCGGCGACGCAATTATAGCAATAGCTCGGCACCGCACGGATGTCTTTTTTCGCTGGCTTGGACATCATCTTCGCTCCCTTACGGCGCGGGCCGGAGATCGCGCACCCGCGCCGCCTTACCCTCCGAGCGCGGCAACGTACCCGTCGCTTCGACCGCGATCGCGGCGCTGACGCCGATCAGCGATTTGATCCGGTGTGCGATCTCGCGCGCGAGCGCCGCATAGCCGGCGGGATCGAGGCACGGATCGGCTTCCACCCTCACCGTCAGCGTATCCATCACGCCCTTGTGCTCAACGACGAGTTGATAATGCGGGCTCGCGCCGGCGACGCCGACCAACGCCGCCTCGACCTGGCTCGGATAGAGGTTGACGCCGCGGATGATCAGCATGTCGTCGCTGCGCCCGGTGATGCGCATGATCCGCGCATGCGTCCGCCCGCAAGCGCAGGGTGTGACATCGAGGCGGGTGATGTCGCGGGTGCGATAGCGCAGCATCGGTAGCGCCTCTTTGGTGAGGGTGGTGATCACCAGCTCTCCCGGCGTCCCTGGCGGCAGGGACGCGCCGGTCTCGGGATGCACTGTCTCGAATAAGAAATGATCCTCCCAGCCATGGAGGCCAGCAGCGGCTTCACACTCGACCGCGACCCCTGGACCCAGCACTTCCGACAAACCATAGACATCGCGGGCGACGATCCCGAGCCGCGCCGAGAGTTCGGCGCGCATCCCCTCCGACCACGGCTCGGCGCCGAACAGGCCTAGCCGCAGCGGCCCGGCGCGGAGATCGATGCCGTCGCGTTCGGCGACTTCGGCGAGGTTGAGGGCGTAGGATGGCGTTGCGCACAGCACGGTCGCGGCGAAATCGCGCAGCAGCGTAACCTGCCGTTCGGTGCCGCCGCCGGAAGCCGGCACCACGGTGGCGCCCAGGCGCTCGGCGCCGCCGTGAAAGCCGAGCCCGCCGGTGAATAGGCCATAGCCGTAGGCATTGTGGATGACATCACCCGGTCGCGCCCCGGCGGTGGCGAGGGAACGGGCGACCAACTCGGCCCAGAGATCGAGATCGCCGCTGGTATAGCCGACCACGGTGGGCCGCCCGGTGGTGCCCGAAGAGGCATGCAGCCGCAACACATCGGCGCGCGGCACGGCGAAAAGACCGAACGGATAGGCATCGCGGAGATCGGTTTTCAGGCTGAAGGGGAAGCGGGCGAGATCGTCGAGCCTGCGAAGATCCTCCGGCCGCACGCCGATGGCGTCGCATTTCGCACGATAGGGCGCGACCCGGTCGTAGGTCCGCCGCAGCACCGCGCGCAGCCGCTCCCACTGCAAGGCGGCCAGCGCATCGCGCGACATCGTCTCGATCGCCGGCTGAAAGCGATAGGCATCGCGGGCCGGGAGGATGTGCGGCGCGGCGAGTGCACCATCGCCGCGGCCATCGCAAAGGTCGCGACGAAAGGCAATGCTGTTGTCGGCGAGGCCCATCACTTGTCCCTCCCTTAGAACGGCTTCCGCGCAGCGGCTCAACGTTCCGCCGCGCCAGCCATTTGCGCTTTCGCGATTTTCGCGGCCAAGCGTTGCTTCGATTTCGCCATATCGACGATGAAGCGGGTGTGCTGGCCGCGGGCGATTTCCTCGATCGCGTCGAAGGCGATGACATCGAGCACGACGCGGCGGCCCTCGATCCCGGCGATGGTCGCGGTGATGCGGACCTCCATGCCGAGCGGGGTGGCCGCCGAATGGTCGAACGCGGCGCTGACGCCGACCGAATCCTCGCCGACGTCACAATGCGCCAAAAGCAAGTTGCGGCAGATGAATTCGATATCGCGCAGCAGCTCTGGGGTGCCGTAGATGCGCAGATCCTCGCCCATGAAATCGATCGTGCGCGACCGATCGACGATCCGGGTTTCTGTGCGTGAGAGACCTGGGCGAAGGGTTTCTTTCATCGACGTTTCTCCTTGCAATAGCGGCGCTTGAGGAACAGGCCCGGGTTCGATCGAATGAGTTTAGGACCGCGGCTTTATAGACTCCTCGTCGAGGTCGACGGTTGGCCGTCTTTTTACCGAAAAGAGTAAGTTTTTACCTAATTAACCGACCTCTAGAGGCGCGCATTGTCGGCACAAAAAAGCACGCGACATTGATCTAGATCAAAGCGAGATGCGATCATCGGGGGCAAACGGGACCTTAGCCGCATAATCAGTAATACGGTGCGGAAATATGGTTATAATGGGGCTGGCGATGGCTTCATCGACACCGCAAGACCATAACGGCGGAGGAGATCCGGGGATGGCCGAGACGGCTTACCAATGGTTGATGACCGAACCAGCTGCGCCCTTCATTCGGCGCGGGTTCGATCCCTTTCCTCCCGGCGCCGGCGAAGTGGTGGTGGCGATTGCTGGCTGTGGCGTCTGCCATACTGATCTCGGCTATGTCTATGATGGCGTGCGCACCCATCAGCCGCCGCCACTCGCGCTCGGCCATGAAATCAGTGGCCATGTGGTCGCCGCCGGCGCCGGCGAAGAGCGCTGGCTCGGCCAGGCGGTTATCATCCCGGCGGTGCTCCCGTGCGGAGAATGCGATCTTTGCCGGCGCGGTCTTGTGACTATCTGCCGGCGCCAGAAAATGCCAGGCAATGACATCGATGGCGGCTTCGCGAGCCATATCCGCGTGCCGGGGCGCGGCCTCTGCGCGGTCGATCCCGTCCGGCTCGCCGCCGCCGGCCTTGCGCTCGCCGACGTTTCCGTGGTCGCGGATGCGGTAACGACACCCTATCAGGCAGTACACCGCGCCGGCGTCGGGCCGGGAGATCTCGCGATCGTCATTGGGATTGGCGGCGTTGGCGGCTATGCTGCGCAGATCGCCGCCGCCTTCGGGGCAACCGTCGTTGCGATCGACATCGATACCAACAAGCTCGACGAGATCGGCCATTATGGCGCCGCCCTGACGCTCGATGCGCGGGCGGTCGATCCGCGCGCCCAGAAGGCGGCGATCGTCGCATTCGCGACCGCGCGCGGCCTGCGGCAGACGGAGTGGAAAATTTTTGAATGCTCCGGCACCGCCGCCGGTCAAAGCAATGCCTGGGGTCTGCTTGTTCCTGGCGCGACACTCGCCGTGGTCGGGTTCACGATGGCGCGGGTGGAGATAAGGCTCTCCAATCTGATGGCGTTCGATGCCCGCGCGCTCGGCAACTGGGGCTGTCCGCCGGAACTTTATCCCGCCGCTCTCGACCTCGTGCTTGCCGGCAAAGTGCGGCTCACGCCATTCATCGAACACCATCCGCTTGATGAGATCAACGCGGTATTCACCAAAGCGCACGCGCACGCGTTGAAGCGTCGTGCCATTCTTGTCCCCGCCTTCTGAGAGGAAACCGATCCATGGCTGAAACCCCGCTTGCTGTTGCCGCTCGCACCAAGCCTGCGACCCTGGCTTCGCATACGCTGGCCGAAGAGATTTCCTTCCCGGGGTTGCGGGTTGAGACGCGCCCGGCGCGCCTCCCCGACGGCAGAATTGTCGAGGGGCTCAATAACATCTGGATCATTCTCGACAACCAAAGCCAGCTCAATTCGTATACGACGGCGATGGTAAAGGGCGTGATCCTTGCCTTTCGCGCGGCCTCCGCGGCGCGCGATGTCGTCGCGGTGGTCTTCACCGGCAGCGGTGATCGTGCCTTTTGCACCGGCGGTAACACCAAGGAATACGCTGAGTATTATGCCGGAAATCCGCAGGAATACCGCCAATATATGCGCCTGTTTAACGACATGGTCTCGGCCATTCTCGGCTGCGACAAGCCTGTCGTTTGCCGTATCAACGGCATGCGTATCGGCGGCGGCCAGGAGATCGGCATGGCGTGTGATTTCTCGATCGCCCAGGATCTCGCCCGCCTCGGCCAGGCTGGTCCCAAACACGGCTCGGCGGCGATCGGCGGCGCGACCGATTTCCTGCCGCTGATGATCGGCATGGAGCGGGCTCTCGAATCCGGCACACTCTGCGAACATTGGTCGGCGCACAAGGCCTATCGATTCGGCATGCTACACGACATCGTTCCGGCGCTGAAGGTCGATGGCAACTTCGTGCCCAATCCGCTGGTGATCACCGATCGCTTGTTGGACGAGTGGGGCCGCTTTGCGCTCGGCGAACCCAAAACCGGCGCTGCGTTGGACGAGGGAAAGCGCATGCTCGCCCGCGGCACCATCGACCTCTCGCTGCTCGATGAGAAGGTCGACGCGCTCTGTGGCAAGTTGCTGCTGACCTTCCCGGAATGTTTGACAAAAAGCCTGGAAGAACTTCGTAAGCCGAAAATTGAAGCGTGGAACCGCAACAAAGAAGACTCGCGGGCTTGGCTCGCGCTCAATATGCTGGCCGAGGCGCGCACCGGCTTTCGCGCCTTCAATGAAGGTCCGCGCGAGCAGCGCGAAATCGATTTCGTCTCTCTCCGTCTGGCACTTGCGCAAGGCGCGCCATGGACAGAGGCTCTGGTCGAGAGCCTGATCCCGCGCGCGGGAGCCTGACCATGGACGCCGCTCCGGCTCGCGCCTGGCGTCGCGAGGGTGAAGCGCTGCTCCGCTTGCGCTTGATGCGGCCCAAGGCCAATATTCTTGATGCCTCGATGATCGCAGCACTCGATGCCGCGCTGACTGCGGGTTTGGATTCCGGCCCGACGCTCGCGGTCCTGATCGATGCCGAAGGGCCGCATTTCAGCTTCGGTGCCAGTGTCGAGGAGCATCTGCCGGCGCAGTGCGCCGCCATGCTGCGCGGGTTTCATGCGCTTTTGCTGCGCCTTCTCGCGTTGCCGGTGCCCGTTCTCTGCGTGGTGCGCGGGCAATGCCTCGGCGGTGGGCTCGAACTCGTACTCACCGCAAGCCGCATCTTCGCCGCCCCCGACGCGATGTTTGGCCAGCCGGAGATCAGGCTCGGCGTATTCGCGCCGGCGGCTTCCGCGCTTCTCCCCGAACGCATCGGCCGTCCGGCGGCGGAGGATATGCTGCTCTCCGGCCGCAGCCTCGGCGCCGCGGAAGCCCGGTCGATCGGGCTGATCCAGACGGTGAGCGAAGACCCCGCGGGGGAAGCGGAAGAATGGTTCGCCACCCATCTCGCCGACAAGAGCGCCGCCGCGCTCGCCCACGCGATGGCCGCGGCGCGCGCCGATCTCATCGCCCGGACGCGGGTGCGCCTGAGTGAACTCGAAGCGCTCTACCTCGATGGTCTGATGCGCACAGAGGACGCGCTGGTCGGGCTGCAGGCGTTTCTTGCAAAACGCACACCGCATTGGGAGCACCGGTAGACATGAGTACATCCACGGCCGAAATCATCGCCCGTTGCCAGGCGCTGTTTGACGACCTCAATTTCACCTATGCGCGGGAGTGGAAAGCGGCCGCGCCCGGGCGCATCGTCGTCGGCTACATGCCATTCTATGTGCCGCGCGAGCTGATCCACGCCGCCGGGGGGCTGCCGCTCGGGGTGCTTGGCGGCGGCGAACAGCTCGAGGTCATCCAGGGCGATGCCTATTACCAAAGTTATATCTGTCGTATCCCGCGCTCGACCATCGAGCTCGGGGTTACCAATCGGCTCGATTTCGTCGATGCGATGCTGTTTCCGTCGATCTGCGACGTGATTCGCAACCTCTCCGGCATGTGGAAAATCATGTTTCCCAATGTCCGGAGCCGCTATTTCGACGTGCCGCAGAATTACCGCGACGACGTTGGCGGGGAGTTCTACACCCATGAACTGCGCGAAGTGCGGGATATGCTGGCCGAAGCAAGTGGGTGGGCGGTGAGCGACGACGCAATCCGCGCCTCGATAGCTCTCTATAACGAAAACCGCGCGTTGGTACGCGAGGTCTATGCGTTTCGCGCGCGCCAGCCCTGGCAAGCCCCGTCGGCGGAGGTGTATCTTCTGATGCGCGCCGGCATGATCGTCGCGGTCGAGGAGCATAGCCGCATGCTGCGCGAATATTTGGCGGCGGCGGCGGCGGAAGCACGGCCGCGGCGGGATAATTCGCGCGTCGTCGTCACGGGCGCATTCTGTGAGCAGCCGCCGCTCAATCTGATCAAATCGATCGAGCTCGCGGGCTGCTATATCGTCGATGACGATTTTATGCTTGTCAATCGGTGGGAACGCTCTGATGTCGCCGAAGAGGGCGACCCGATCGCCAATCTCGCCCTCGCTTATCTACATAATTCGAGCGATACCTCAGCGAAATATGAACCAGACGAGGCAAAAAAGGGCCTCTATCTGGTGGAGGCGGTCAGGCGCACGCGGGCCGAGGGTGTGATCTTCGCATCGCCAAGCTTCTGCGATCCGGCGCTACTCGAGCGGCCGATGCTGCAACATGTTCTCGCCGCCCACGACATTCCCTTCATCGCGTTCAAATACGCAGAAAATTCCGGACAGATGCAGCCGATCCGCGAGCAGGCCGGCACGTTCTCTGATTCCATCAAGCTGTGGAGCAACCCATGACCAAAAGTGATGCGACCCAAGCGATCAAAGACAGCTCGATGTTGAAGCAGAAGGCAATGATCGCAGGGAATTACAGCAAGCTCGAAGGCGCCGTCGCCGAGGGCCAGAAGGTCGCCGCGACCTTCGTTCCCGGCAATCTCAACGAATTGATCATGTGCTTTGACATGCTCAACAATCTGCCGGAAATCAACGCGATCCAGAATGGCATGCGCAAGAAGACCGGCGGCTATATCATGGAAGCCGAGAAGCGCGGCCATTCCGAGGATGTCTGCACCTATGTCAAGGCCGATCTTGGCATGATCGCCAAGGGCAATATCGGGCCGGACGGCCAAAGGCTGCCCGCTCCCGATCTTCTGCTGCTTTCCTACACCGGCTGCTTTACCTTCATGAAATGGTTCGAGCTGCTGCGCGAGCAGTATAAATGCGAAACCGCGATGCTGCACGTGCCCTACCAGGGGGACGGGAAGGTCACGCCCAACATGGTCTCGTACGTCGTCAAGCAGCTCAAGGAAGAGGTGATTCCGAAGCTGGAGCGGGTGAGCGGCGTGAAATTCGACATCGATCGCTTGCGTGAGAATCTCGCGCGCTCGGCGCGCGCCGAAGAGGATCTGGTTTGGGTGCTGGAGTCGGCGAAAGCCAAGCCGTCGCCGATCGACGCCTATTTCGGTGGTGTCTATTATATCGGCCCGATCTTCACCGCTTTCCGCGGCTCAGAGGACGCGGTCGAGTATTATCGGTTGCTGCGTGCCGAAATCGAGGAACGGCTGGCGCGTGGTCAGGGGCCAGTGACGCCGGCCGGCGATATGACGAGCGAGCGCTACCGGCTGGTGGTGGAAGGGCCGCCGAACTGGACCAGTTTCCGTGATTTCTGGAAGATGTTCTATGAGGAAGGCGCGGTCGTCGTCGCCAGTACCTATAGCAAGGTCGGCGGCCTTTATGATCTCGGCTTCCGCCACGATCCCGATCGCCCGCTGGAAAGCCTGGCCGAATATTGTCTCGGCTGCTACACCAACCGCAATCTGCCGGCACGCATCGATCTCATCGAAAAATACATGGAAGAGTATCAAGCGGACGGTCTGTTGATCAACTCGATCAAGAGCTGCAACAGCTTCTCCGCCGGCCAGTTGCTGGTGCTACGCGAGATCGAGCGGCGGACGGGAAAGCCGGGGGCGTTCATCGAAAGCGATCTCGTCGATCCGCGCTATTTCTCGCCGGCGAACATCAAGAATCGACTCGAGAGCTATTTCCAGATGGTCGATCAACGGCGCGCCGGTGGCCGGTCCGCCGCACGCGCGGCGTGAGGGGAGATCTCGACATGCGTGCTTTCATCGGCATCGATCTCGGCTCTACCACCACCAAGGCGGTAGTACTCGACGAGAATATGGAGGTGCTCGGACGCGGGATCACCAATTCTCGCGCCAATTACGACACCGCTTGCAAGGTGGCGAAATACGAGGCGCTGCTTTCGGCCCGCTTCATGCTGTTGCAGCGCGGCCTCGCCGGCGTCGCCGCGGCCGAATCCAGGCTCGAGGATTTCCTCGGCTCATGGGAGCGCAGTTTTCGTCTTGGCGAATTCGTCGAACAGATCGAAGATCTCGAAGCGACATGCCTGGAAAAAGCCAAGGGACGACGGTTCGAGGGCCGTGAGGACGCCATCGCCGAGGCCATCCGTGAGATTTTCGTTGCCCTGCGCGCCGATGCTCCCGCGCTCTTTGCGCGCAACGCTCGCCGAAAATCCGATTTTTTCCGTGATCTCGCCGGCTCACGCTTCATGGCGGTTGGGCAGGAGACGGCAAAACTCGCCAACATTTCCTATGACTGGCTCCTGAATATCTATGACAAGGCGATCATCGAAGTGGAAAATCGCCCGCCGAGCGGCGACGTCACCGAGAAATTACGCCGCGCCTTCGTACGGCTGATCGAGATGTCGCCGGAGCTTGTCGACCTCGCGGGAAAACTCTCGGCCCCGGTGGGCGAGGCACTGGGGACCGAAATCGAAGAGGTTTCGGTTGTCGGCACCGGCTATGGCCGGGTGACGCTGCCATTTCCCAAGGAAAACATCCGCTCGGAAATTCTCTGCCATGGGCTTGGCGCGCATATGATGTATCCGAACACTCGAACCGTACTCGATATCGGGGGCCAAGACACCAAGGGCATTCAGGTCGACGAGCAGGGAATTGTCGAAAATTTCCAGATGAATGATCGCTGTGCCGCCGGCTGCGGGCGCTATCTCGGTTACATCGCCGATGAGATGAACATGGGTGTGCATGAACTCGGCCCGCTGGCGATGCAGGCGACGAGGAGCGTGCGCATCAATTCCACCTGCACGGTATTCGCCGGCGCCGAACTCCGTGACCGCTTGGCGCTCGGCGAAAAGCGCGAGGACATCATCGCCGGCCTGCACCGCGCCATCATCCTCCGGGCGATGTCGATCATTTCACGCTGCGGCGGGGTGCGCGATCAATTCACCTTCACCGGAGGGGTCGCTAAGAACGAAGCGGCGGTAAAGGAGTTGCGCAATCTGATCGTCGAAAACTATGGCGATGTCACGATCAATATCAACCCCGATTCGATCTATACCGGGGCGCTCGGCGCCGCCACCTTCGCGCGCCGCGCCATCAGCCAGTGACGGAGAGAGAAAATGACCATAACCGCAGGGATCGATGTCGGCACCGGCGCCATCAAAACCGTTATTCTCGAAAGCGATGGCAGCACGACACGCTGGCTTGCGAGGCGCGTCGATCGGGTGCGCCAGCGTGATCCGTTCCAGCTTGCAACAGAAGCCTATCACGCCGCACTCGAAGAGGTCGGGATGCGCCATGGCGATATCGATTATGTCGCGACCACCGGCGAGGGAGAATCGCTCAGCTTTCATACCGGGCATTTCTATTCTATGACCACCCATGGCCGGGGCGCGATTTTTCTCGACCCTGAAGCGCGCGGCGCCCTCGATGTCGGTGCACTGCACGGGCGCGCGATCCGTATCGATGGACGCGGCAAGGTACTGAGCTACAAGATGACCAGCCAATGCGCTTCCGGCTCCGGGCAGTTTCTGGAAAACATCTCGCGCTATCTCGGCATCGCCCAGGACGAGATTGGCGCGCTCTCGAAGCAAGGCGACAGCCCGGAGAAAGTGAGCGGCATTTGCGCTGTGCTTGCCGAGACCGACGTGATCAATATGGTTTCGCGTGGCATCACCGCCGCCAATATCCTGCGCGGCATCCATTCTTCGATGGCCGATCGCCTGGCAAAGCTGATCAAGACCATCGGCAGCGTCGACGGCGTGGTGTTGATGACCGGTGGCCTGGCGCACGACGAGGGGTTGGTCGCGGCCATGCAGGAGGCCATGCGACAGGAAAAGGTGCA
The DNA here is from genome assembly GCF_049965395.1 of Acidibrevibacterium sp. NCBI lineage: Bacteria > Pseudomonadati > Pseudomonadota > Alphaproteobacteria > Acetobacterales > Acetobacteraceae > Acidibrevibacterium > Acidibrevibacterium sp. Next base: position 17,540 of record NZ_JBMFWJ010000003.1, on the reverse strand, counting down.
GTGGCCGGTGCGCAATCATCCCGATTCGATCTATGCTGGCGCGATCGGGGCGGCGCTTTGGGGAGCGTTTCGCCACGAAAAGCTGGCCCGTGAGGAAGCTTTGGAGAAGGCCGCCTGAGCCGGCGGTATGAGGGAGACGATCATGGCCCTGCTGATCACCGAGAATTGCACCAGTTGCGATGCCTGTCGGCCGGTTTGCCCGAACGAGGCGATCGCAATGGCGGAGCCGATCTTTGTCATCGATCCGTTGCGCTGCACGGAATGCGTCGGCGCCGAAGACGAGCCGCAATGCCGGCTGGTCTGCCCGGCCGATTGCATCGAGGATAACCCTGATTTTCGCGAAGGACGCGAGGCCTTGCTCGCGAAATATCAGGCGTTGCACGCATGACGGGCGGTCGCGGACTAGGGCGGCAATCAGGTACGAAAATACCGGATAAATGAGCTCTCGGGAGGTGGCGCATGGAACGAGATCACATCGGAGAGATGAGCGAGGCCGCGTTCGAGCCGAATGACGGCGCCTCGCTTCCGCCGCGCGCGCTCGGCCAGAGCACGGTCTCGCTGGCGCTGATTGGCGCGGGTGGCGCCGGGGCGATGCGGGCGGGCGAGATCTTGCTCGATGTCGCGGCCAAAGCCGGCTTCTTCGGGCTGATGACGCGCGCCATGGGCCCGCAGATCCGCGGGGGTGAGGCAGCGGCATTGCTTCGCATAGCGACTGCGCCGGTCTCCTCCCCGGACGATCATTTGGACCTTCTGGTTGCTTTGGATTGGGCGAATTTCAGCCGGTTCGCGGCGGAATTGCCGCTGGCAGCGACGAGCCTTGTGATCTGCGATCCGGGCGAGGGCGAGGTGCCGACGGCGATAAGGGAAAGCGGCGCGCATAGTGTCGCACTCGCGATGAAAAAGCTCGCGGGCGCGGTGCCAGGGGGGCGGGCCAACATGGTTGCGCTCGGCGCGGTCGCCGCATTGATTGGTCTGCCCGAGGCGCTGGTCACCGACGTTCTGGCGCGGCAACTCGGCCGCAAGGGCGAGAAAGTGCTGGCGGCCAGCGCCGGCGCCTTGGCGCTCGGCGTGAACGCCGCGGCCAGCCTGCCGCCGCTGCGCCTTGCCGCGCCGCCGGTGGTGACGGGTGCGCGCTGGAATATCAGTGGCAATCAGGCGACCGGCCTTGGCGCGCTCAAGGGCGGCGTCGGCTTCGTGGCCGCCTATCCGATCACCCCGGCGACCGAGGTGCTGGAATGGATGGCGCCGGCGCTGGCCAAAACCGGCGGGATGCTGGTTCAGGCGGAGGACGAGCTCGCCGCCATCAACATGGTGATCGGCGCATCCTTCGCCGGCACGCCGGCGCTGACCGCGACCTCCGGCCCGGGGCTTTCGCTGATGATCGAGGCGCTCGGTCTCGCCGTCGCCTCGGAGACGCCGCTCGTCGTCGTCGATGTCATGCGGGGCGGGCCGTCCACCGGCATTCCCACCAAATCCGAGCAAAGCGATCTCGATATCGCGGTGCATGGCCTGCACGGCGATGCACCGCACCTGGTGTTGGCCCCGAACAGCATCGGTGACTGCGCCGTCACGACGCAATGGGCGGTGGCGCTCGCGGAAACCTTGCAGACCGTGGCGATCGTGCTCTCGGATCAGGCGTTGGGCCAATCGCGCGCCGTCATCGCGCCGCCGCCGGCGCCGCCAACCCTCCCCGGCCGGCTGATCGCGGCGCCGACGGAGGAGGCGGGCTATCAACGCTACGCCTTGACCGCGAGCGGGGTCTCGCCGATGGCGATCCCCGGCACGCCCGGCGCGCGCTATGTCGCGGACGGGCTGGAACACAACGTGCGCGGCGCGCCTTCGGCGCAGGCCAGCGATCATTATGCCCAGCTCGATAAGCGGGCGCGCAAGCTGGAGAGCTTCGATTATGGCGAGGCTTGGGCGGATCGCGAGGGCGAGGGGGAGATCGCGCTCCTCACCTGGGGATCGGCGACCGGCCCGGCGCGCGAGGCCGTGCTGCGGGCGCGGGACGCGGGCATCGCGGTGCGGCTGATCTCGCTCCGTCTCCTGCTCCCAGCTCGGCCGGTGCTGCTCGCGGCGGCACTCGACGGGGTGCGGCGGGTGCTCGTCATCGAACAGAGCCATGGCCGGCAATTCCACAAATTCCTTCGTGCGAACTACGATCTGCCGGCCGAGGTCGCGGTGATCAGCCGTCCCGGGCCGCTGCCCATCCGCCCTGCCGACATCCTCGCCCGTCTCGCCACGTGGGAGTGACGCTCATGCCCGACATCCCGGTTTTGACCGCACAAGACTTCAAGTCCGACATCAAGCCGATCTGGTGCCCGGGCTGCGGCGATTATTCGGTGCTGACGGCGCTCGCCAAGGCCTGCGCCGAACTCGGCCGCCCGCGCGAGGGCATCGCGCTGATTTCCGGCATCGGCTGCTCCTCGCGCCTTCCCGCCTATACCAGCGTCTACGGCTTTCACGGCGTGCATGGCCGGGCGTTGGCGCTTGCCGCCGGGGTCAAGCTCGCGCGGCCCGATCTCACAGTGATCGCCGCCGGTGGGGACGGCGATGGCCTCTCGATCGGCGGCAATCATTTCCTGCATGCCTGCCGGCGCAATGTCGATATGACCTATATCCTGATGGACAATCAGGTCTATGGCATGACCAAGGGCCAGGCCTCGCCGACTACCGCGCCCGATTGGTGCGAAAGCAAGCTGACGCCGGCGGGCACCGGCATTGCGCCGGTCGCGCCGCTGCTGCTCGCGCTTGCCGCCGGGGTCAATTTCTTCGCCCGCGGTTTTGCCGGTAATCCCAATGAGCTGGCGCGCCTGATCACCGCCGGCATCACCCATCCCGGATTTTCGGTGATCCACGTGCTGAGCCCCTGCATCACCTTCCGCGCCGAGCAGCGCGCCTGGAAACAGGCGGTTCACGCCCTCGATGACGCACCGGCAACCGACCCGGCGGCCGCGATGATGCGCTATGCCGGCGACGATGGCTTCACCACCGGCATCCTCTATGCCGGCAGCAATTCCCCTTTCATGCCGGAGCGCCGGCGCGCGATGGCGGCCGCCGATTTCGAAGCCGGCTTCGTCGTGGAACGCCAAGCCGCGGGCTGACGGCCGAGAACGCGCGACGGCTCGCCGCCGGAAAAAGGCGTCAAGGATCAGGCGCGCGCTTTTTCGTATCCTCACATCCTCCTTCGCGATCTGAACGCGCTTTCAATGGCGTCGGATGTTTCAAAATAAAGTGAGGCATGCGCCGAAGGTTAACGAAGGTTGACAAGCCGCAGGCAAAACGTTTAGCCTGATTGAGATGGAAGAAAGAAAGTACAATAGGTCACCACAATTAAATAATAATATCTATTATCTACATGCGTTGCTCTCTGGCCCGGTTTCGGCGTGGGATAAGGCGCTTGATCGTTGTGCCGGCATGGGCTTTGGGCAGGTTATACTGCCGCCCCTGGTTGCGCCGGGAAGCGGCGGCCATCTGTTTCTGGCCGGCGACATGGACCGGCCGCATCCGGCTTGTGGCTGGCACGGGGATGCAACGGCGCTGATCGCCCATCTGGCCGGCTTGTGTCGGGCGCGCGGCGTTCTGGCCCACGTCGATCTGGTGCTCGATCAGGTCGCGGCGGATGGTGCCTTGCGGCATGCCCATGCCGATCTTTTCGAAGCCGCAGATGGCTCCGCCGGCCTTGATCCGCGCATCCCCCGCGCCCGATTTGGCGCCGTAGGTGCGCTCTGGGAGAGGCCGGACGCCGCCGCCGCTTTGACCGAACTCTGGATCACGCGGCTGCGCGATTGGGCGGCAGCGGGGCTTGGCGGGGTGCGGCTGATCGGGCTTGGCGCCGTGCCGGGGGGGCATCTCGCCGCACTGATCGCGGGCGTGCGGCGATATGCGCCGGATTTTCGTTTCCTGGGCTGGACACCGGGCGTGCCGTGGACGCGCTACGCCGCATGGCGCGGTGCTGGGCTTGATCTTGTGTTCTGCTCGCTGCCATGGTGGAATTTTCGTGATGGCTGGCTCTGGAACGAAATCGCGGCGTTGCGCGATGTTGCACCGCTCGCGGCGGCGCCAGAGGTGCCTTGCGGCCAGCGCCTCGCGACGCAATGGCAAAACCCGCTGCTGCTTCGAGCCTTTTATCTCCGCGCCCTGCGCCTTGCTGCGGTGCTGGGCGCCGGCTGGCTCCTGCCGATGGGGTTCGAATACGCCGCCCGCCGCGCCCTGCCCGATGCCGATCCCCGTCCCGATGATTTCGCCGCCATGTGCGACGACGCCCCCTTCGATCTCACCGCTGACATCGCGGCGCTCAATGCGTCGCGCGGCGAGATCGCCGGTCTCGACGCGGGGGAGACGCAGCTGCTGACCGGGCCGGGCGGGGACGCCATCGCGCTGCTTCGAGGTGGCGCTCAGGCGGCGGCGACGCTTGCACTTCTCAATACCCGCCTCGACGCGACAAACACGCTGCGTTGTGCTGATTTTCTGCCCGTCGCGCGCGTGCCGCTCGCGGGCCTGCACGCCGGGGATGCCGTCCTCGGTCCGCAAGACGAAATTTCCCTCGCCCCGGCCGAGCTTCGCCTCCTGCCAACGCTGCCGGCGGATTGGGTGCGGCTCCCGGCCATGGCGAGCGAGAAAAGCGCCGTCGCCGCTGCCGCCGCGCCCCGCATCGCCATCGAAGCGATCAGCCCGCGCATTCCCGATGGGGAAAACTACGCCGCGCGCCGCATCGTCGGCGAAACGGTGACGGTCTCGGCCGATCTGATCTGCGATGGCCATGGCGAATTGGCCGCGGTGCTGCGTTGGCGCGCGGCCGATGCCGAGCGGTGGCAGGAAGTGCCGATGCGGCCGCTCGGCAATGATCGCTGGGCCGCCGAATTTCCACTCGCCCGCTTGGGTCGTCACGAATTTACGATCGAGGCGTGGTGCGACACGTTCGCGACGTTTCGCGCCGAACTTGGCAAAAAACATGCGGCCGGCCTCGATCTCTCTCTCGAACTGGTCGAGGGGCGCGATCTGATCGCTGCTGCAGCGAAACGATGCAAGGGCGATCTCGCGGCGTCACTCCAGGCGGTGCGCGAGCGGCTAAAGCGTGCCGAGGCGCCGGAACGCGGCTATCAGATTTTGCTCGAGGAAGCGACGGCAGACCTGATGCGCCGTGCTGACGATCGCCCGTTCCGTGTTCGCGTCTCCCCGCCGCTCGCGCTCGATGCCGAGCGCGCGGCTGCGGGATTTGCCAGTTGGTATGAAATTTTTCCCCGCTCGATGAGCGATGATCCCAAGCGGCACGGAACGTTCGATGACGTCATCCGGCACTTGCCGCGCATCAGCGCCATGGGCTTTGACGTGCTTTATCTGCCACCGATCCATCCGATCGGAAAAACCAACCGCAAAGGCCGCAACAACGCGGTGATCGCGAGCGCGGATGATCCCGGCAGCCCCTATGCGATCGGCGCCGAGAGCGGCGGGCATGACGCGATCCACCCCGAACTCGGAACGTTCGAGGATTTCCGCCGCCTGCGCGATGCCGCCGCAGCGTGCGGCATAGAGATCGCGCTCGATTTCGCGATCCAGTGCTCACCCGATCATCCCTGGCTTCGTGCGCATCGCGGCTGGTTCGCCTGGCGGCCGGACGGCTCGCTGCGCTATGCGGAAAATCCGCCAAAGAAATACGAAGACATCGTCAATGTCGATTTCTACGCGGCCGATGCGGTTCCGTCGCTCTGGCTTGCGCTGCGCGACGTCGTGCGGTTCTGGGTGTCTCAGGGCGTGCGGCTATTTCGCGTCGATAACCCGCACACCAAGCCGCTCCCGTTCTGGGAGTGGCTGATCGCCGATATCCGTCGCGACGACCCCGGCGTCGTGTTCCTCGCGGAAGCCTTTACCCGGCCGAAGATGATGTACCGGCTGGCGAAGGCCGGTTTTTCCCAGTCCTATACCTATTTCACCTGGCGGAACACCAAGCAAGAACTGCAAGCCTACTTCACTGAACTCACGACCACGCCGGTGCGCGAGTATTTCCGCCCGCACCTCTTCGTCAACACCCCGGATATCAACCCGTTTTTTTTGCAAAATGGCGGGCGTGCCGGCTTTCTCATCCGCGCGGCGCTGGCGGCGACGCTTTCCGGGCTTTGGGGGGTCTATTGCGGGTTTGAGCTCTGTGAGGCGGCGGCGCTGCCGGGGCGGGAGGAATACCACGATTCCGAGAAATATCAGATCCGTGCCTGGGATTGGGAGCGGCCGGGCAATATCGTTGCCGAGATCGCCCAACTCAATCGGATCCGCGCCGATAATCCGGCGCTCCGAACGCATCTTGGTGTTGCGTTCCACACCGCGACCAATGACAGCGTGCTATTTTACCGCAAAGCCAGTGCCGACCGTCGCAATGTTCTCGTTGTCGCGGTCAGCCTCGATCCGCACACCGTGCAGGAAGCCGATGTCGAAATTCCGCTCTGGGAGTGGGGGCTGGCAGATGGCGACCCGATCGGCGCCGAAAATCTTATGACCGGAGAAAACATCATCCTTCGCGGCAAATGGCAGCGTCTGCGGCTCGATCCATCGGGCCTCCCCTTTCTCATCTGGCGGTTGGCACCGCTGTCATGACCGAAACAAGGGAGATGCACATGGCAGGCCGACGCCCCCTCACGCCGACCGCGGATCCGCTCTGGTACAAAGACGCCGTGATCTATCAGGTGCATGTCAAATCGTTTTTCGATGCCAATAACGACGGGATCGGGGATTTCTCGGGGCTCTCACAAAAGCTTGCCTATATCAAGAAACTCGGGGTAACTGCGATCTGGTTGTTGCCGTTCTATCCGTCGCCGCTCCGTGATGACGGCTATGACATCGCCGAGTATTGCGGCGTCAACCCGGATTATGGCACGCTCGCCGATGTCCGGCGCTTCATCCGGGCGGCGCATGAACTCGGCCTCAAGGTCATCACCGAACTCGTCATCAACCACACCTCCGATCAGCATCCCTGGTTCCAGCGCGCGCGCCAGGCGAAACCCGGCAGCAATGCACGGAAATTCTACGTCTGGTCGGACAACGACCAGCGCTATGCCGGCACACGCATCATCTTTCTCGACACCGAAAAGTCGAACTGGGCCTGGGATCCGGTAGCCAACGCGTACTTCTGGCACCGCTTCTACTCCCATCAGCCAGATCTCAATTACGACAATCCGGCGGTGCTGCGTGCTGTCCTCAGCGTGATGCGGTTTTGGTTGGATCTCGGTGTCGATGGGCTGCGGCTCGATGCCGCGCCCTATCTCGTCGAAAGGGAAGGAACCAACAACGAAAATTTACCGGAGACCCATGCGGTGCTTCGTAAGATCCGCGCCGCACTCGACGAGTACGCACCGGGAAAGGTTCTCCTTGCCGAGGCCAACCAATGGCCGGAGGACGTGCAGGAGTATTTCGGCGCCGGTGATGAATGTCACATGGCGTATCATTTTCCTTTGATGCCGCGCATGTACATGGCGGTGGCGCGCGAAGACCGCTTTCCGATTACTGATATCCTCCGCCAGACGCCAGAAATTCCCGACAACTGCCAATGGGCGATTTTTCTGCGCAACCATGACGAGCTGACGCTCGAGATGGTGACCGATCAGGAGCGTGATTATCTCTGGGAGATTTATGCGAGTGATCGCCGCGCTCGGCTCAATCTCGGTATTCGCCGCCGTCTCGCGCCCCTGATGGAGCATGACCGGCGCCGCATCGAACTGATGAACAGTTTGCTACTCTCGATGCCCGGCACGCCGATCATCTATTATGGCGACGAAATCGGCATGGGTGATAATCTTCACCTCGGCGACCGCAACGGTGTGCGCACGCCGATGCAGTGGTCACCCGATCGCAATGGCGGGTTTTCGCGCGCCAATCCCGCTGACCTGGTGTTGCCGCCGATCATGGATCCGATCTATGGCTATGACGCGGTGAATGTCGAGGCGCAATCGAGTGACCCGCATTCCTTGCTCAACTGGATGAGCCGCATGATTGCGGTGCGTGGCCGCTTCCGCGCCTTCGGCCGCGGCAGCCAGCGCCTGCTTTATCCCGGCAACCGCAAAATCCTCGCCTTTCTCCGCGAATATCAGGACGCGGAGGCAGAAGAGATCGTGCTTTGCGTCAGCAACTTCTCGCGCACGGCACAGGCGGTCGAGCTTGCGTTGGGCGAATTCGTCGGCCGTGTGCCAGTCGACATGATCGGGGGTTCGGTCTTTCCGCCGATCGGCCAATTACCCTATCTGCTGACTTTGCCACCCTATGGGTTTCTGTGGTTTTCGCTCAGCCTCGAGGCGGCGCTGCCGCCTTGGCATACGCCGGCGCCACAACCGCTGGCGGAATTCGTCACCCTCGTCATTCGCCGCGAGATCGCGGAAGTCTTGGCACCACCCAACCGCGCCGTGTTGGAGCGCGACATTTTTCCCACCTATCTGCAAAAGCGCCGCTGGTTCGCCGCAAAGGACGTGGCGCTGCGTGGCTGCCATATCGGCTTCGCGGCCCCCCTCGTGAGCGGCGCCGATGCTGTTTTACTCGCCAAATTGGATATTGCGCTGCCGACGGGGCAAGAACACTATCTGCTGCCGCTCGGCGTTGCCTGGCCGGGCGAGACCGCAGAGGCGTTGCCAGAGCAACTCGGCATCGCCCGTCTCAGACGTGGCCACCGCGTCGGCATGTTGACCGATGGTTTCGCCCTCGATGGGCTGGTGGACGCGGTTTTGGCCAAGCTTCGTGATGGCGCCGAGATCTCGCTTGGCGATGCCGGCGTCATCCGCTTTCTGCCCAGCCCGCGGCTCGCCGAGAGCGGCCTTGCGCCGGCGGTGAGCGAGATTCGCCGCCTGGCCGTCGAGCAGACCAATTCGTCGCTGGTGATCGACAATAGCGCGGTATTGAAATTGATCCGGCGAATAAGCCCAGGCGTTCATCCGGAAGCGGAAATGACGCGCTATCTGACCGAACGCCACTACCGCAATTGCGCCGCCCTGCTCGGCGAGGTGGTGTGGCGCGATAGCGCTGGAACCTCCTCCACCCTGATGCTTCTGCAATCCTTCATTCGCAACCAAGGTGATGGCTGGATCTGGACACTCGATTTTCTTGCTCGCGTGGTGGATGAGCTTGCCGTGAGTGATGTGGACGAGGCGGCGGTCGCGGATGCATTCGCACCCTATCTCCTCTTTGTCGGCATTCTCGGCCAACGCTTGGCTGAGCTTCATGCCGTGCTGGCGGCGCCGAGCGATGATCCGGCCTTTGCCCCCGAGCCCGCCGATGGGGGGCTGACGCGGGCATGGGCGACGTCAGCCGCGGCGGAGATCGACGGCGCCGTTGCCAGCCTCGGCGCGATCACCGATTGGCCTGACCCGGCGATGCAGGCGCGGGCCGCCGAAGTGGTGGCGCGGGCCCCTGACTTGCGCCGCGCGGTGACGCGGCTGGCCGAGCATGGGCAGGGGTCGCTTTCGACGCGCGTGCATGGCGATTTCCATCTCGGTCAGGTGCTGACAGCCAAAGACGATGTCTATCTGATCGATTTCGAGGGAGAGCCGGCGCGTCCGCTCGCCGAACGGCGCGGGAAATCTTCGCCGCTCCGCGACGTCGCCGGGCTGCTCCGTTCGCTCGACTATGCGGCCGCCGCTGCCAATCAGGGCTTGGTCGGACAATCCGACGCGGTTCTGGCGCGGCGCGAAGATTTGCTCGAAGAGTTTCGTCTCAAAGCCAAGGCGGCATTCTTGGAAGCCTATGACGCGGCGCACGCGCGGGCGCCGCGGCGTTGGACGCGGCCGGAGCAGGGGCCGTCGCTTTTGATGCTGTTCCTCATTGAAAAAGCCGCTTACGAAATCCGCTACGAGGCCAGTAATCGGCCATCATGGCTTCCTATTCCGCTGCGTGGGCTTGCCGAACTCGCGTCCCGGCTGGCGGAGGGGGAGTCTCGTGATGTCTGATCTCGCGCCCGATCCGACGGAGATGGAAGCGTTGGCGGCGGGGCGGCATCGTGACCCATTCGCGGTCCTTGGCCCGCATCCCGCGGGCGTCGGGCAAGTGGTGGTGCGGAGTTTTCAGCCTCGCGCCGTGCGGGTGGAGGCGATCGATCGTCATGCCGGCCATCTCCTCGCTGAACTCGAACGCGTGCATCCGGCCGGGCTGTTCGCCGGCTTGCTGCCTGCCGAGACGCCGTATCTGCTGCGGGTCGATGATGGGCGGATGCGATGGGAGACCGAGGATGTCTATGCGTTCGGCCTGGTGCTCGGCGATTTCGACCTCCATCTCCTCGCCGAGGGCCGCCATCACGATCTCGGGCGCTGCCTCGGCGCCCATGTGACCCGGCATGAGGGCATCGCTGGGGTCCGCTTCGCGGTCTGGGCGCCGAATGCGCAGCGTGTCTCGGTGGTCGGCGCGTTCAATGACTGGGATGGCTGCTGTCATCCGATGCGGCTTCGCCATGGCGCTGGCGTCTGGGAACTATTCATCCCGCGCCTTGCGCCGGGAACCCTCTACAAATACGAAATCCTCGGGCCGCATGGCGAAGTGCTGCCGCTGAAGGCCGATCCGGTGGCGGCGGCGACCGAGCTTCCACCGGCGACCGCGTCCGTCGTTGCGGCGCCCGACTGGACGGGCTGGCGGGATGCCGAGTGGATGGCGGGTCGGGCGGCGCGCCAGACCGCGGCGTCGCCGCTGACGATCTATGAAGTCCATGCCCTCTCTTGGATCCGCGCCGAGGAGCCGGGGCGCTGCGGCTGGGAAATTCTCGCCGCGCGGCTGATCCCCTATGCCGTGGCGATGGGATTCACCCATCTCGAATTGATGCCAGTGATGGAGCATCCTTTTGCCGGCTCCTGGGGCTATCAGCCACTGGGGCAATTCGCGCCGACGGCGCGGCTCGGCCCGCCGGAGGCATTCGCGCGTTTCGTCGATGCCTGCCATCAGGCCGGGCTAGGCGTGATTCTCGACTGGGTGCCGGCGCATTTTCCCAATGATGCGCACGGCCTGATCCGTTTCGACGGCACCCCGCTCTATGAGCACGCCGACCCGCGCGAAGGATTTCACCCCGATTGGAACACGATGATCTATAATCTCGGCCGCAACGAGGTGCGCGGCTTTCTGATCGGTAGCGCGCTCTCGTGGCTCGATCGTTATCACGCCGATGGCCTGCGCGTCGATGCCGTCGCCGCCATGCTGTATCGCGATTATAGTCGGCGCGCCGGTGAGTGGATACCCAACCGTTATGGCGGGCGGGAAAATCTCGAAGCGATCGACTTTCTGCGCGAACTCAGCGCCACCATCGCCGCGCGTTGCCCGGGCGCCCTGTTGATTGCCGAGGAATCGACCGCCTGGCCCGGCGTCACCGCGGCGCCGGCCGATGGCGGGCTCGGCTTTGACTTCAAATGGAACATGGGCTGGATGCATGACACGCTGCGCTACATGCACGAGGATCCGATCCATCGCCGCTATCACCATGATGACATGACCTTTGGCATGGTCTACGCTTTTTCCGAGCGCTTCGTCCTGCCGCTGTCGCATGACGAAGTGGTCTATGGCAAAGGCTCACTGCTCGGCCGCATGCCCGGCGATCGCTGGCAGCGTTTTGCCAATCTCCGCGCCTATTTCGCTTTCATGTGGGGCCATCCCGGCAAGAAGCTGCTGTTCATGGGCGGCGAGATCGGCCAGGAGAGCGAATGGAACCATGACGCGTCGGTCGAATGGGAGCGGCTTGACGATCCCGTGCATCGCGGTGTGCAGAGTTTGGTGCGCGATCTCAACCATCTGCTCGCCGCGACCCCGGCGCTTTACCGGCGCGATGCCGACGCGCAAGGTTTCCGCTGGGTCGTGATCGATGATCACGCGCAAAGCGTCTTTGCTTGGCTCCGCTTTGCTGACCCCGACGATCCGCCGCTGCTCGTCGTCTGCAATTTCACGCCGGTGCCGCGCGCGGCCTATCGGCTCGGTGTGCCGCGGGGCGGGGTTTGGCGCGAGGTTTTGAATACCGACGCCAAGAGCTATGGCGGCAGCGGCATGGGCAATGGCGGGCAGGTGAGCGCGGAGGAAGCGCCGTCTCATGGCCTGCCGGCAGCGCTCACGCTCACCCTGCCGCCGCTCGCGACACTCATGCTCCGCCCCGATTGAGAAGAGCGAGGCCAACGCGATGCCCGTCCGCCCCGATAAACTCCTGCCCGGTCGCCCCGATCCGCTCGGCGCCACATGGGATGGGCTTGGCATCAATTTCGCGGTGTTTTCCGCCCATGCCGAAGCCATCGATCTCTGCCTTTTCGAGGCCTCTGGCAAGCGCGAGATCGCGCGTTATCGTCTGCCCGAATGCACCGACGAAGTCTGGCACGGCTATCTGCCGGAAGCGATGCCGGGCTGTGTTTACGGCTACCGCGCTCATGGCCCCTATGCGCCGCGCCATGGCCACCGTTTCAATGCCCAGAAATTGTTGCTCGACCCTTACGCCCGCGCGCTGATCGGCGATCTGCGTTGGACCGATGCCCTCTATGGCTATCGCATCGGCAGCCAGCGCGCCGACCTCTCCTTCGATCGCCGCGACAGCGCCGTCGCCATGCCGAAAGCCGTCGTCATCACCCATGCTTTTGATTGGGGCGATGATCGCCGGCCAGAGATCCCATGGTCGGATACCGTCATCTACGAAGCCCATCTGCGCGGCTTGACCATGCGCCGCACGGATCTGCTGCCGCCGGATCGCGGAACCTTCACCGCCCTTGCGGACGGGCGGGTCATCGACCATCTGCGCCGGCTCGGCATCACCGCGATCGAGCTGATGCCGGTTCACGCCTTCGCTCAGGATCGGTTTCTGGTCGAGGCCGGTCTCAGCAATTATTGGGGCTATTCGACACTCGCCTTCTTCGCACCCGAGCCGCGCTATCTCGGTGCCGGTGCCGCCGACAGTCTGCGGATCGCGGTACGCCGGCTGCATGCCGCCGGGATCGAAGTCATTCTCGATGTCGTCTACAATCATACCGCGGAGGGCAATCAGCTCGGCCCGACCCTGTCGTGGCGCGGGCTCGACAATGCCAGCTACTATCGGCTGGTGCCGGGAAACGAACGGCACTACATCGACGAGACCGGTTGCGGCAATACGCTCAATCTTTCGCATCCGCGTGTTTTGCAGATGGTGATGGATAGTCTGCGCCACTGGGCGAGCGCATTCCGGATCGATGGCTTCCGCTTCGACCTCGGCGTGACGCTCGGCCGCGAGGGCACCGGTTTCGATCCCGGCTCGGGGTTCTTCGATGCGATCCGACAGGATCCGATGCTATCGCGCCTCAAATTGATCGCCGAGCCCTGGGATGTCGGTCCTGGTGGCTATCAGCTCGGCAATTTTCCGCCCGGTTTTGCCGAGTGGAACGACCGTTTCCGCGATACTGCGCGGCGCTTCTGGCGTGGCGATAACGGCCAGCGGGCGGAACTATCGGCGCGGCTTTCGGGATCGAGTGATGTCTTCGAGCGCCGCCGGCGCCGCCCTTCCGCTTCGATCAACTATATCGCGTCGCATGACGGTTTCACGCTGCACGATCTCGTCAGCTACAATGAACGCCACAACGAGGCGAACGGCGAAAGCAATCACGACGGCCACGACGCCAATTACAGCCATAATTGGGGCGCCGAGGGGCCGAGCGACGACCCCGAGATCATGGCGATGCGAGAGCGCATAAAGCGCGCCATGCTGGCGACGGTGTTTTTCGCGCACGGCACGCCGATGCTGCGCGCCGGTGACGAGATGGCCGGCACACAACGGGGCAATAATAACGCTTATTGTCAAGACAACGAAATTTCCTGGATCGACTGGCCGGCCGCAAGCGGCGGGCCGGCCCAGAGCCTGATCGATTTCACCGCTCGCCTGATCGCCGCGCGACGATCCCTGCCGATCGTGCGCGGCGCCTATTTCATGCATGGCCAGATCGAGCCGCTGCCCGGAATCGCCGATATCGCCTGGTTCGATGAACATGGCGAAGCCATGAGTGACGCCGCCTGGAACGATCCGATCGGCCGGCGCCTCGTTTTGCGCCGGGCCGGGCCCGCGGCCGCTGACAAAGGCGGCGTCGATGTCGTGATGCTGCTGATCAACGGCTCCGAGGATGATCACGACTTCATCCTGCCGTCGCCGGCGCTGCCCTGGCATCTGCTCATCGATAGTGCGCGGCCGGAGCGTCTGAGCGGTGTCGTGGATGGAACGACGATCCCTGTCGCGCAGCGCAGCCTCATCGTGCTCGGGGCGAACATCCCCGCAGCCGCCGCCAGCAGGGAACATAAGACATGAGCGCGACTTTTTCGCATCTGCTGCCCTTCGGCGCCAATCTTCGCGCCGACGGCCGTGTTCATTTTCGCCTCTGGGCGCCTTCGGCCGCGAGCGTCACCCTGGAGGTCGAAGGGATGGCGCCGGTTGCCATGCGGCGCGAGGCGGACGGCTATGTCAGCGCCAAGCTCCGCTGCGCGGCCGGAAGCCGCTATCGCTACCGCCTGCCCGATGGGCGTGCCGTGCCTGACCCCGCCGCCCGCGCCCAGGCCGAGAGCGTGCATGGGCCGAGCCTCGTCGTTGATCCCCATGCCTATGTCTGGCGCCATCCGAGCTGGCGTGGGCGACCCTGGCATGAGACGGTGCTCTACGAGCTGCATCCCGGCCTGCTCGGCGGGTTTCGCGGCGTCATGGCGCAACTGCCGCGTTTGCAGGCGCTCGGGGTGACCGCCGTCGAATTGATGCCCGTCGCGTGCTGCCCCGGGCGATGGAACTGGGGCTATGACGGCGTGCTGCCCTTCGCGCCCGACCCCGGCCTTGGCACCCCGGAGGAGCTGAAGGCATTGGTCGATGCCGCGCATGGGCTCGGCCTGATGATGTTTCTCGATGTCGTCTATAATCATTTCGGACCAGACGGAAACCATCTGCACGCCTATGCCGCGCCGTTCTTCCGCACCGACGCGACCACCCCCTGGGGCGAGGCGATCGATTTCGGCCAGCCGGCGGTGCGGGATTTCTTCCTGCACAATGCGCTCTACTGGCTGAACGAATATCGCTTCGATGGGTTGCGCTTCGACGCCGTCCACGCGATCGAGCCACAAGCGGCGCTGCCGGCGCTCGCGGCGGCGATCCGCCGCGGTGTCGATGTCGGCCGGCATGTCCATTTGGTGGTCGAGAACGACGACAACCGCGCGAACCTGCTCCGTCACGACGCCGCGAAGCACGAGACCCCGTTATTCGACGCGCAATGGAATGATGATTGGCACCATTGTTTGCACCGGCTGCTGACCGGCGAAACCAGTGGTTATTACGCCGATTACACCGATCCGGCGGAAAAGCTCGCCCGTTGTCTTGCCGAGGGGTTTGCCTGGCAAGGCGAGGCGTCCGCCTATCGTGACGGCGCCGCCCGCGGCGAGCCGAGCCGGCATCTGCCGCCGAGCGCCTTCGTCGGCTTCCTGCAAAACCATGACCAGACCGGCAATCGCGCCTTCGGCGAACGGCTCAGCCGTCTCTCCTCCCCCGCCGCCCGCGATGCCGCGCGTCTCTTGCTGCTGCTTGCGCCGCACGTGCCGCTTCTGTTCATGGGTGAGGAATGGGACGCGACCACGCCGTTCCTCTATTTCACCGACCATGAACCGGCGCTGGCGGAGCGGGTGCGCAACGGCCGCCGGCAGGAATTCGCGCGCTTCTCGGTCTTTGCCGATCCCGCCGCGCGGGCTCGCATTCCCGACCCCAACGATCCCGCGACGTTTCGCGCCGCCATCCCCGACCCGGTGGAGGCGGGCAGCCCCGATGGCCGCGCCGCCATCGCTTGGACGCGGCATTTGCTGGCTCTGCGCGCACGCGACATCGTTCCCGGCCTCGTCGGCTGCCGCAGCCTCGGCGCCGAGGCGGTGGGGCCCGGCGCGGTGCGGGCGGCGTGGCGGCTGGGCGATGGCCGCGAACTCGGGATCGCCGTTAATTTCGCCGCGACGCCTGCGCCACTCAGCCGCTTCGCTGGCGCCACCCTCGCGGCCTCGCGGCCAGGGGTCGCCGAACGCGTGCGGCATGGGGAGATACCGCCATATGCCGGCGCCGCTTTCCTCAGCCTTAGGTAAACTGGTGCGGCGCGCGGCGAGACTGCCGCTGGCAACGCTGCGTTTGCAATGCCATCGCGGCTTCCCCCTCACTGAGGCCGCGCGCGTGGTTCCCTATGCCGCGCGCCTCGGCGTGAGCCATCTTTATCTGTCGCCGCTGTTTACCGCGCGCCCGGGCTCGACGCATGGCTATGACGTCATCGATCCTAATCGGGTCAACCCTGAACTCGGCGGTGAAGCGGCGCTGCGCCAACTCGTTGCGGCACTGCGGGCGAACGGGATGGGGCTGATCCTCGATATCGTCCCCAACCACATGGCGGTTGGCGGCGGCTGGGGCGGCGGCGGCAACGCGTGGTGGCAGGATGTGCTCGAATGGGGGCGGGCGAGCCCTTACGCGGCCTTTTTCGACATCGACTGGCAGCCCCCGGCGCACTATCTGCGCGGCAAGGTGCTGGCGCCGTTCCTCGGCCGCCCCTATGCCCAATGTCTGGCCGAAGGTGACATCCGATTAGCGTTCGATGCCGAGGAAGGCCGGCTTGTCGCGACCTATTTCGAGCACGCTTTCCCGCTTGCGCCCCGCGACTATCCGGCCGTGCTCGGTGAGGACGATGCAGCCTTGGCGGCGATCGTCCGGCCGCTCGCCGCTATCGCCTCGTCTCGCCGTTTCATGACCACGGCCCGCAATGTGGCGACGGTGACGCGCCAGCGTCTACGCGATCCCGCCCTCGCCGCGGCGATCGCGCGGGCGCTGGCGCCGTTCGATACCAGGCATCCGGCGGGACAGGCGCGGCTACACCGCCTGCTCGCGCGGCAGGTCTATCGGCTCGCCTGGTGGCGCGCCGCCGATGACATCAATTGGCGCCGTTTTTTTGACATCACCGGCCTCGCCGGGCTTTGCGTCGAACGGCCTGCCGTGTTCGAGGCGACCCATGCGGGTGTGCTCCGCCTCTACGCCGCAGGGCTGATCGATGGCGTGCGGATCGATCATATCGACGGGCTCGCCGATCCCGCCGGCTATCTCCGGCGCCTCCGCCGCCGTCTTGCCGAAGCCGGCAAGCAGCGTCCGGCGGCCGCACCCCCCGGCCCGGCCGGGATCTGGGTGGAAAAAATTCTCGCCCCCGGTGAGACGCTCCCATCCCGCTGGGAGACGCTCGGGACCACGGGCTATGATTTCATGGACCAGGTCGGGGCGGTGCTGCACGACCCTTCCGGTGCCGCGGCACTGACGCGGATTTGGCGCCGAGCCACGGGGAGCGCCGCGGCGTTCGCCGCCGAGGCGGGTGCCGCGCGCCGGCAGGTTCTTTGCGAGATCCTGCCAGCCGAGATGGCAGCGGCGGCGGCGGCCCTCCAGGAGAGCCTGCGCGATGACCCTGCCGGCGGTGATGATGGATTGGCGTCCGTGCGCCGGGTTCTCACGGCCTTGGTGGCCGCGTTTCCGGTCTATCGCGTCTATGCGCGGGTGGGTTGTGCGAGTGATGCGGATCGGGCCATCCTCGCGCGTGCCGCCGACGCGGCGC